>NZ_JBHFLM010000003.1:0-9047 GCF_041928655.1 Pelatocladus sp. BLCC-F211
ACTGTAGTTTTGTAGGTTGGGTGTAGCGACAGCGAAACCCAACATTATAGTCTGGTTAATGTTGGGTTACACTCCGTTCCACCCAACCTACATAATGTCCTTTTTGAAAAACTCCTCTTTTCAAGATGGACGAGGTTTAAATCCAATTTTTGACAAAAAGATTGAGCAATAATGGCTTTTAACCGCAAAATAATTGACGCTGGAAGCGTTAAAATATTAAGAAATATTAAATAATGCTCCCACTATACTCATGCAATGCGTTGTGAATCGCCGCGCTCAGTTTTCGGCCAGCCATCGCTATTGGTTGCCAGAATTGAGTGAAGCTGAGAATTTAGAGAAATTTGGTGCTTGCTCTCGCTTTCCAGGACATGGACACAATTATGTCTTATTTGTCTCCCTAATTGGGGAATTAGATAAATATGGCATGGTGCTGAACTTGTCTGATGTCAAACACGTGATTAAGCAAGAAGTAACTAGCCAACTAGACTTTTCCTATCTCAACGATGTGTGGGCAGAATTTCAACAAATTCTACCTACGACAGAAAATATTGCAAGGGTGATTTGGCAAAAGCTAGCACCCCATTTACCTCTAGTCCGTGTGCAGCTATTTGAAAATCCTGAACTTTGGGCAGACTATATGGGAAACGGAATGGAAGCTTATCTCAGTGTCAGTACTCACTTTAGCGCTGCTCACAGGCTAGCGCATCCAGATATTAGCGATCAAGATAACTTCGAGATTTATGGTAAGTGTGCGCGTCCCAACGGTCACGGACACAACTATCATTTAGAAGTGACAGTGAAAGGGGAAATAGATCCACGCACTGGCATGATTGTGGATTTAGGTGCGTTGAATCAAGTCATAGAAGACTATGTGGTTGAGCCATTTGATCACACTTTCTTGAACAAAGATGTTCTCTATTTTTCAGAAGTTGTGCCTACTGCTGAAAATATTGCACTTCACATCAGTAATTTATTGCGATCGCCTATTCAAAAATTGGGAGCTAAACTTTATAAAGTCAAGTTAATTGAAAGTCCGAATAATTCTTGTGAAATTTACTGCGCTGAAACAGAATCCAATTCTGTAAATATTGCCGAAAATCAGCCAGTTTTAGCGCGTATTTAGCTTAATCTATGTTCGTAGTAAGGACTTTAGTCCTTGAATATATAAGCGCTAAAGCGCTTACTACGAACTTGAGTACGCAAATAGTGATAAATTTTCCAGGCGAATAGTCCGAAAACTAGATTAAGCAAGATGCGGCTAAGTATAAACCACAGGATATTAAGTTCAAAAAGCTGTGTATAACTCAAATAATTAAGATTTCTAATCAACAGAAATAACCCAAAAAGTGCATTACCACCCAACATGAGAGCGAATAATACCAAACCCCTCTGCCAAAAACGCTGCTGTGGTGTGTAACCACTAATCAAAGTTATGGTTGGTATTTTTTGTACTTTTCGCAGTAAATATTCGAGCCGCCAAAACATCCACAATAAAAAGGGAAACAAACCATAGCTGAGGAAAGACAACGGTTGGGGATAACGCCAAGCAGTAGATAGAACATTGACTATGGCATGACAAATCACAGAATTGAGCCAAGCTTTGGTAACATTTGGGTGAGAGCGGTGTAAACGAGTCTTATTTCCCAAAGATAATGCTATGGCATAACCCCAGGGTGCAGAGAACATAGCGTGAACTGGTGTTGCGATCGCTCTCTCTAAAATTGATGCTGTATCGTTAACAAAATAAATCCAGTTTTCTTCGGCGGTGAATCCCAGAGCAACAGTTATGGTAAAGAGAAAGACTGTACTGGGGCGTAAGCGATATTGACGACGCTGAAAATACCAACCTAGAGCCACAACTATTGCTAACTTACAACCTTCTTCTATCGGCCCGACTTCTAGTAATTGTCGCAGGGTAACACCTGTAAGAGTATGGCTAATTTGTCGCCAAGCTGCAAAGGAGTTGAGTTGTGTTTCCACAAGCCACTCTAAACTCAAAGCTATGAAACCAGATATTCCCCCAAAGACAAAAAATAACAGTAGTCGCAGTAAGGATGGGCTATTAGCAAAGCGCCAATAATAGAAAACTAGAAGCAACAAAGGGGGTGCGACTGCCCAGAGAAATAAAGATAGATCAGCCATTTACTGGTATCGTGGCTGGTGCCAATGTTGAAGTTCAAAATTCATCTCCGAAAGCCTCCCTTCGGGTAGGCGAGAGGCTTCTTTTTATTTCAGCTAAATGTCACTTCTCCTCAAGGCTGAAGTATTCGATTTTGCGATCGCAATGTCGTTTTTGAAACGGAATACGCCTTTTTTACAGCTTGCTATTATTGATAATTATATTTTGGCTTAGGATTGACAATAAAAAATTGCATTCTACCATTGCTTGAATAAATAAACTAATCTTCCTCTAGCTTTTCATCACTTTTTCAGCAAACCCTACTTAGTTAATAGTTAGTAGTTGGTTGTTAACCACTAACTAACTACTAACCATCAATCACCAATAGCGAACACAAGAAAGGCGTTGATCAACATCAACCGAATTACTTCGAGTTTTGCAATAATTCCAAAATTCGCTGCAAAGGAATATCAATCCAATCCGGACGATTTTTGAGTTCGTAGTCTATCTCTAAGATGACTCTTTCTAATAAGAAAGCATCTAGCAAGACTTTTAATTCTCTGGGATGCTTAGGTATAAAGGCTGCATGGTCTGATGTTGCTAGGTAGGATTTTAAAAAGGCGACGCTAGACCAACAGAAGAAAAACTGTTGCCAGTGTTCTGCTAATGGTAGTTCATCGGGACGCAATATACCACTTTCTTTCTCATTCAGCAAACCAACGCGGCTGGCATAGTAGAAAGATCCGATCATGGAAGCAACATCCCGTAGAGGTGATCGCTTCATGCGGCGTTCACTTAAAGGACGAGTTGAGTCACCTTCAAAATCAATGATGATGAAATCTTTACCCGTATACAAAACTTCCTCTAAGGAATAATTACCATGACAACGAATCCGCATGGCAGTGATTTTGTGATTCAAAATCTCCTGAAAGTGTGCCAAAATCAACTCACGTTGATTGAGTACCAACTTTGCCACAGGTTGCACATCATTAGGCAGTTGCATCAAATGTTTGTTCAACAGCAACAATGTTTGTCCTGCCTGATTCCGCATATATTGGTAAATTGAGCGCTGATAGAACGAAGAAAATGGTTCTGGTGCAAAGTTGACATTTTCAACATCAGATGCTAGCGCTATGTGCAGTTCCGCAGTCCGCTGTCCTAGCAATTCAGCCACTACCAGGTAATTGCCCATGAACTCTTGAGCCATTTCCGGAATCGGAATTTCCAGTGCTGCTTGCAACAAGTTAGATGGTAGCTCGATATCAGCTATATCTACGTATTTTGGCAAAACTTGTTCAAAAAAGTCACGCAGGCTGTCCAAGGAGTAAGACCAAGCATCTCGAATCTCAGGGATATATTTTCGCAAAATCCCCAATGTCATTGGTGCAGACCCTTTATGGTGGTATTCTAATGCACCAGCAACGGGAGCTAAATGTTCTAACTGGGGTGTGCTTTTGCTGATTGCAGTTTTGGTGAGAAAACGACCAATCTCTAGATCAGGGTTGATACCCGCTTCGACTTTGCGGAAGATTTTGCAGATCAGGCGATCGCCATAAATAATGCCTGTGTTAGTATGTTCTCCTTTGAGTAAATGCGCTTCCAGGGAAACATTACTACTTTTATCACTGACCTGAGTAAGGATTTCGGGGAAATCTTCTGTGGTTGTTCCCACTAATTTACCCTCCATACCGATGAAGGTATGATGATGAGCGATCGCATCTAAGGGAATATTCAAAAAGTCTTCTTGTCTTAGAGCATCAAATAAAATTCCAGTTTCTTGTTTACCCTGGACGTAAATTTGAGCGATCACTTGTTCAGTGTGAGTGGTGAAGCGATCGTTACCAATCCCATCTGTCTCGTAGGCAAGGGTAAGAACGTAGGTTTGGGGATCGCCTTCTGTGTAGTCCACCCGCAGTAAAATAATATATGCCTGGGTGGATTCGTGATTTACAGGAATTGCTTCTGTGATGTGAGTAGCTTGGATGATGCGTGTTTTGCCGTCGAACCAAGTACAACTACACAGGTAATCTGGCAGTATCGTTTCCAGTGCTGTCCTCGCCTCACCTTTAGCAAAAATATTCTGCCATTTACCACTCACTATTAGTTTGGGTATTTGGTTAGGATTGCGAATTGGACAAGTAAAGCTGGGTTGCAATTGCAATGTAAACCAGTAGAATGCATGGGGTCCCAAGCTGAGGAAATAAGGAGAGTCGCTAATTACCGGAAAAGCGTTGCGACCAAAAATTTCTACTGGCACCATACCATTAAAGGCAGACAAATCTAATTCCACAGTTTGTACAAACCGTGAGAGATTAGCCACAACAAGAATGTGTTCATCGTTGTAGTTGCGGGTAAAGGCTAGGACTTTGCGGTTTTCTGGATACAAAAATTCAAATGTCCCCCGACCAAAAGCCTGATAGCGTCCTCTAGTGGCAATTAGTCGTTTAGTCCACCACCACAGGGAATTTGGGTTTGCCCGTTGTGCTTCGACGTTGACTGCTTCGTAGTGATACTCTGGGTCTACAATCAAGGGAGCATAAAGCCTTTGGGGATTCGCACTACTAAAACCCCCGTTTCTATCGGGACTCCACTGCATCGGAGTACGTACACCGTTGCGATCGCCCAAATAAATATTATCCCCCATGCCAATCTCATCACCGTAATACAATACCGGTGTTCCTGGCAAAGACATTAACAAAGCATTCATCAACTCAATCCGGCGACGGTTATTACCCATCAACGGCCCCAGACGGCGACGAATACCCAAGTTGATCCGGGCTTGAGGATCTTGGGCGTAGACTTTATACATGTAATCACGGTCTTCATCACTGACCATTTCCAAAGTCAGTTCATCGTGGTTACGTAAAAATAGCGCCCACTGGCAATTATCGGGGATTTGTGGCGTCTGCTGCAAAATATCAATAATGGGGAAGCTATCTTCCATATGTAACGCCATATACAGACGTGGCATCAGTGGGAAGTGAAAATCCATTTGGCACTCATCCCCTTGCCCGTAATATTCCACCGCATCTTCCGGCCACTGGTTTGCTTCTGCCAGTAACATCCGATTAGGGAAATTGTCGTCTACATGGCGGCGCAATTTCTTCAAGAACTCGTGGGTTTCTGGTAGGTTCTCACAGTTGGTTCCCTCGCGTTCATAAAGATAAGGTACTGCATCTAAACGCAGTCCATCCACGCCCATCTCTAACCAAAAATCAACAACATTAAATAGCGCCTGTTGTAGTTCTGGGTGTTCAAAGTTTAAATCTGGTTGGTGAGAATAAAAGCGATGCCAATAATACGCCTTCGCTACAGGGTCCCATGTCCAGTTAGAGGTTTCAAAATCCTTGAAGATGATCCGCGTATCTTGATACTTTTCAGGGGTGTCACTCCAAACGTAAAAATTTCTGGCTGAACTGCCCACAGGCGATCGCCGCGCCCGTTGAAACCAAGGGTGTTGATCAGAGGTGTGATTAATGATTAACTCAATAATGACGCGAATTCCGCGCTCATGGGCAGCTGTTAAAAAAGCCTTAAAGTCTTCTAGATTACCGTATATGGCGTTGACACTGGTGTAATCTGAAATGTCATAGCCATCATCGCGTAATGGCGAGGGGAAAAAGGGCAGTACCCAAACTGCGGTGACTCCCAAATCTTGCAAGTAATCTAACTTCTGTGTTAAGCCACAAAAATCGCCAATGCCATCGCTATCGCTATCGGCAAAAGCACGTACAGGCACTTCGTAGATTACAGCATCTTTAAACCAAAGCGGATCGTCCTTCAAAATCGGATTTTGCATAGTTTATACAACCTATTGGCAATAAGTTATTGTACAAGGGAGACTCGCAACCTGGTTGAAATTTTAGACCTTTTTGTATTACCTGATACCGAATTTCTGAGGATTTTGTGATGAGTTTTCAAAGAGCAAGCGGAATTTTGTTACATCCTACTTGTCTGCCTAGTCAATTTGGCATAGGTGATTTAGGTCATTCAGCTTACGAGTTTGTGGATTTTTTGCAGAGAAGCGGTCAAAGACTGTGGCAAATTTTGCCATTGGGACCCACGGGCTATGAACATTCACCCTATACAATGAATTTTAGTGCTTTTGCAGGAAATCCACTGCTGATCAGTCTAGAGCAGTTGGGACAAGAGAATTTACTATCCCAAGAGGAATTGACGCTGCCACCAAAAGGTGCAGCAGATAACCTCAATCGAGTTAATTTCGATGCAGTAATTCCTCACAAGATGAAAATTCTCCGTCTTGCTTATGAACGCTTCCAGCATTCCCTGACGGAAAAATCAAACCCTGAGTATGAACAATTTTGTCAGATGCAATCGGCTTGGCTCGACGATTACGTCTTGTTTATGGCGCTACTAGAAGCCAACGAAGGCAAAGCGTGGAGTCAGTGGGAAAGTGCGATCGCTCGCCGTGAACCCAATGCCTTACAAGCCGCGACTGAAGATCTTAACAACGAAATACAATACCATAAATTCTTACAATTTAAATTTTTTCAGCAGTGGTCACAACTACGTGCCTACGCCAACGGCAAAAACATCCAGATTGTTGGGGATATTTCAATTTACGTTTGCCACAACAGTTCTGATGTCTGGGCAAATCCTGAGATTTTTCAACTCGACTCACAAACCTTAGAACCTGCTTATATTGCGGGTGTGCCACCAGATTATTTTAGCGCAACTGGGCAACTGTGGGGAAATCCAGTTTACGATTGGGAGAAGTTGCAGCGAACTAACTTTGCTTGGTGGATCGAACGTTTCCGAGCCACATTACAATATGTAGATATTGTCAGGATTGATCACTTCCGGGGTTTTGAAGCTTACTGGCGCGTACCTGCTGGCGAAGAAACAGCTATCAATGGCGAGTGGGTGAAAGCACCAGGAGTCGAATTTTTTGAAACTCTAGAAACAACCTTGGGTAGTTTGCCCATGATGGCAGAAGATTTAGGTATTATTACACCAGAAGTAGAATACTTGCGCGATCGCTTTGACTTTCCAGGAATGCGAATCTTGCAATTTGCCTTCGGTGGTGGTTCTGATAATGCTTACTTACCCCACCATTACATTAAAAATAGCGTAGTGTATCCAGGTACTCACGATAACGAAACTACACTAGGTTGGTGGCAAGATGGAGCCAAACCCGAAGAAAAGCAAATGGTTGCTAAGTATCTGGGTTATGATTCGCCGGAAGAAATTCTGGAAATCAATTGGGAATTCATTCGCACAGCTTTAGCTTCTGTCGCTGATTTAGCGATTCTTCCCCTCCAAGATATTTTGGGTTTAGATAATAGTGGCAGAATGAACGATCCAAGTGTGAATGCAGGTAACTGGCGTTGGCGTTACACCAGTTCTGATTTACTCACATCAGAGTTGAGTCAAAGATTGTTAGAGATGACACAACTCTACAGTCGTTGAATTATAAAAACTAGTGCCACGCCACTACAAAACTAAATCATTCGTGAACAATAAGATCCCCAACTTTTTGTAGACACCCGTAGGGTGGTTTACCCGAGGGTAAAAGTCGGAGTTCTGACTCTTCATAGTTGCTAGCAAATCATGACACTATCTATAGTGCTATAGTAGTGTCATGTCTACTTCATTGCTGTCTCGTGTTGTTATCGATACTAATGTTGTTTTTGAGGGACTAACCAAGCAGGGCGGTGCTGCTGGTCTAATTATTGATGCATGGTTAGCTGATTTACTGACAATCTGTGTTTCTAATGCGTTAGCTTATGAATATGAAGATGTTTTGTCTCGTAAGCTTTCAAAAGCTCGTTGGCAAAAACTTCAATCTGTTTTGGCAGAACTTCTCAATCATGCTCAATTCACAATAATCTACTACTCATGGCGACCAACTTCACCCGATCCTGGAGATGATCTTGTCATTGATTGTGCAATGAATGCAGGTGCAATGATAGTCACATCAAATATTCGTGATTTTCAAAGAGCAAGCGAATCACTAGGTCTAAAAGTTATTACACCTGCTGAGTTAGTAATCAAACTAGCGTCTGAAAGGAGTTAACAATGAGTCGGTTAACACTTCGATTACCTGAAACACTTCATCAGCAACTAATTCACTTAGCAGAAGGTGAAGGTATTTCTCTTAATCAATATATAGTTTATGCTCTGACTCGACAAGTCACATTAGCTTATTCAATTCAGCCGATATCTGAAGAGGAAGTTACACAGCAAAAGCAATCTTTTGCAGCACTTTTAGATAAGTTAGAGCAAGCCTCTCCTAGCGAAATTGAATCAATTTTAGCTGAACGAGAAAAAGTTGAAGCAGAAGCAGAGTTAAATTCTGAAGTTATCAATCGTCTTCAACAGCGAATACATGAACGCTCAAAAACATAACATTCGTGAACAACAACATCCCCGACTTTTTGTAGACACCCGTAGGGTAAAAGTCGGGGATCTGACTCTCTCAATATTCACAACTCATTTAAGATTGCTGTAACCCGATACAATTGCAATGTAACCCGATACAATCGCAATGTAACTCGATGCGATCGCAATGTAACCCGATGCATTCACAATATCATATTAAGTTCGGATAATTAGTTATACTTCCCACAATCATTGCACCCCACCCCTTAATCCCCTCCCCGCCTGCGGCTACGGTGTACACACAAGTCCAAGTAAAGTAATAAGAGCAGGAGTTGTGGGGAGTAAAAGGCGGTGGAAAATCCAATCAAAATACACGCACAAGCAGTTGAGGGAAAAGCATTTGGAGACCCAAGACTGATAAAAAGGGGGCAGCATTGTACGAAGCCTTATATCTTGCACCTCTGGGGATAAACCACTAATTAGGCAATAGGAGTGTAAAAAAGTGACTCCAGAAGTGAGAAAAGTTTTAAGTAGAAAAAAGAAGCTTATATAACTAAACAAGATGTGAAATTACGTAAATGACTAA
>NZ_JBHFLM010000030.1:0-86501 GCF_041928655.1 Pelatocladus sp. BLCC-F211
GAGTTAGGAACTAGCTCTTCTGCCCACCGAGGGGATGTAAGACCAAAGTCTTCGGGACGTAAAAAATCTACGAAGGTTGAGGCAATCCCCAATGAATTGGGAAGCCTACACTGTACCGCAAGGTCAGTGTAGGTAGTTCACGTACTGACATTATCTTGGTCGCCAGATTATTGCGTAACCAATGGTAATCGCGATCGCCAGCAGTGTAAATCCGGTAAGAAGCTTGGTTTTGTTTTACATGGTTTGTGGCCTCAATATCAACAAGGCTATCCCAGTAATTGTTCGACTCAAAAATTACCGCCACAACTAAAACGGCAATTTCCTGGCTTGTTTCCCAGTGATAAACTTTACGATCACGAGTGGGAAAAACATGGTACTTGTTCGGGAATGACTCCTGCACAATATCTAACTTTATCCAAACAATTAAAAGATTCTGTTGTGATTCCCACAGCTTATAATCGTCCGACAAAACCCTTCCGCACAACAATCAAAGACCTCAAAAGTGCTTTTGTGAGTGCCAATAATCAATTTAATGCTGATGGAATAGCACCTTACTGTTCTGATTCAGGAAGGTTTTTGAAAGAAGTATTCTTTTGCTATTCCAAAGATAGAAAAGCAGGTATTTGTAGTGCAGAGATTTTGAGGCGATCGCAAAAAACCTGTGGTCAGCCAAATTTTTTGGTGAGAAACGTTAGATAAAAAACCTCACCAAAAGATGGCGGTTCCTCCCGCTCCTTCTAGGACACAGCTCGCGAATGGTGGGTCTGATCCCTCGTTCGTTCACCCACAAATTGGTTTGTAGAGACGTAGCATTGCTACGTCTCTACATCTGATGGAATGACGAAAAATTGATCAAATAAATTATTTATTTGGCTGGGGAGTCATCCGCAAATAGGGTTTGACTTCCTGATAACCTTTGGGGAATTTTTCCTTCAGTACTTCAGGATCTTTGAGTGAAGGAACAATCACGCAATCATCGCCATCTTTCCAGTCAGCAGGGGTAGCGACGCTGTAGTTATCAGTTAGTTGCAGTGAATCAATCACTCGCAAAATTTCATCAAAATTACGTCCAGTGCTGGGAGGATAAGTCAGAGTCAGACGCAATTTCTTGCTGGGGTCAATGATAAATACTGTCCGTACCGTCACGCTAGCGTTAGCGTTGGGGTGGATCATGTCGTAAAGGTCAGAAACTTTACGGTCAGAATCTGCCAAAATTGGGTAGTTAAGGGTGGTGTTCTGGGTTTCTTCAATGTCTCCTACCCAACCTTTATGGGACTCAACATCATCAACACTCAGGGCGATCGCTTTGACATTGCGCTGATCAAATTCTGGTTTGAGTTTGGCAACAGTTCCTAACTCAGTAGTGCAAACTGGGGTAAAGTCTGCGGGGTGAGAGAACAGCACTACCCAGCTGTCACCCGCCCACTCATAAAAATCAATGTCGCCATGTGTTGAGGCTTGGGTAAAATTCGGTACTGTATCACCTAGACGGAGAGCCATGCTTGATTCCCTGTGGATAAAAAAGGATACGTGTTCTATTGTGACATGATGACATAGAACACCGGTTCCCCGATAAAGCTATTGTGGTTCGCAACAAAAATTTAACTAACTAAATAAAAATTTAATCAAACGTTAAGTGCAAATGTAAGTAATTTCAAAGTCCTTAATAGTCTCTGAAGAAATAAATTTTAAATTGTGATAGCTGATAACTGACAACTGATAACTGACTATCCCCCCTACCTAATTTCATAATTTGAAATTGATGTACAATCAGCGCTAGTGTCAACATACCTAAAATTGTCATCAATCCCGCAGGCATAAACTTACGTGTTTTAGCTAATCTAAATGCAAAAACAACTATTAACATAGCTGTAACAATAGCTGCTAAAGCCAAACCCCAGTTTTGACCTTGAATTTGGATAAAAGCCGAAAAGATGAGTACTAAACCACTGATGCTGCCACTAAAAAGTGACATATTACTACCAACTCTTATGTAACCTACAATACCACCCACTACTGTCAATATGCCATAAACAAGGGCGGCAACAATACCTAAATTCATTGTTACAACCTATGTAGATTTTAATTTTCCTGCAAGCTCCGGCAGACAATTTAGCATAGCTGTTTAGCTAAATAACCCATATTGATAGATGGATAGTCAAGTCATGCCTACGGCAAGTAATTCGTCTTACGCAAAGGTTCAATTTCTCCAACGCCAAGCAGCTTCTCTTCTACTCTACCAATCTGTCCTGCAAACGGAAGTAGGTATAGCATTTCTTGATCTGTTGCAAGCGATTCGTTATAGTGAAGCGGATGCTAGGAGTTGTCTACAAGCTTATGGTAGTTACTTTCGAGCCTTAGCAACAAAAAATCAAAACTGGGAAGAATATCTAATTACTCAAATTCTCAAAGCTGAGAATCCTTTTACAAAACAAGCTCAACAGCAAGAGTTTGAGAATTTACCAAGTGCTTTGGTAGCAGCAGCTAAACATGATTTACTCGCACTCCAACATTTGTATGAATGTAGCAGCGCTGTTTTGAGTGAATGGGTACAAAATATTGCTCATTTACCTGTTTCACCAGTAGTGTGGTATCTAGACCAGGATGGGATAGCAAGTGTAGAAATGCAGTTGATTAGTTCTCTACAACAGTTAGAAAATTGGTCAGACGCTGTAGAAGCTTTGGCTAAATACTATCGACAATACGGTACAGGTTTATTTGCAGAGTACAAGGCTCTACGTTGGCAAAATGGGCAGTTTTTGGGTATATCTTATCCTGATACAGTTAAATTAAGCGAGCTTGTGGGTTATGAGTCGCAAAAAGAAGCTTTGTTGAAAAATACAGAATTTTTGTTGTCAGGACAGGTGGCTCTACACGTATTACTTTATGGTAGTCGTGGTTCTGGTAAATCTTCTTTAGTGAAAGCTTTGCTAAATGAGTATGGAGAGAGTAACTTACGACTGTTGGAAGTGGGAAAATCACAATTGCAAGACTTACCACTGATTGTGGAACATTTGCGAGGAGTACCGCATAAATTTATTATCTTTGTTGATGATCTTTCGTTTGAGGAAGATGACGATGCTTTTAAGGCGTTAAAAGTGGTGTTAGAAGGGAATTTAACTGCACGTCCCCAAAATATCGTGGTGTATGCTACTTCTAACCGGCGTCACTTAGTGCGGGAGTTTTTCGCTGATAGACCAGATCCCCGCGATCATGATGAAGTTCATGCCTGGGATACAATGCAGGAAAAACTTTCCTTTAGCGATCGCTTTGGTCTTACTCTCACTTTTGAAGGAGCTGATCAAAAAACTTATTTAAAAATTATCCGGCATCTTGCGGATTTAGCAGGAATTAATATCAGTCAGTCAGATTTAGAATACAAAGCTTTACAATGGGCAACTCGTCATAATGGCCGTTCTGGAAGAACAGCACGACAATTTGTAGATTTTTTAAAAGCAGATATGAATCTTGCTGCAATCCAAGTTAAAAATTAAAAGTCAAAAGAAAGAAAAATGCTCAAAACCAGCAATATGCAGTCAGCAACAGTAAGTAATCGACTTATTCTCGGTGTAGTTGCCTTTGGTGCGAGTTTTGGACTTGGTTTAGTCTTTAGTTGGGATGTTAAAAGTGCCTTTTTCACAGGCGTCATCACAATATTTTCTACTTATCTCGCAGCTTTGTTTATAGACAGGCGACGCCGAGCTAGTGAAATGCTAGTTCTAGATTCTCTCCACAGACGTATTAAAGAATTGGAGGGTTTAAAATCTCGTGTAGTTGCAGAAGTCAATCAATTAGAAACTCAACATTCTCTATTATATCAAGAATCAAATAAATTACAAAATCAAATAAATGAACGTCGAAATCAACGAGATAGTCTTAACCGTGAGTTAAGCAATTATGTCATCGAAAAAAAACAGTTGGAATCACAAATTACTCTTTTACAAAATGAGATTACAGAACTAGAAAAAACAAAATTAGAACAGAACAATTCCTTGTCGGCTATCAATGCAGAAAAACGCCGACTGGAATTAAATTGTAGTGTTTCTAAAGCTGAGATCAATCAGTTACATAATCAACTTTGTGAACTGTTGCAGCAGAGGCAAGACTTAGAAAGTAACTTAACTCTTCTAGAAAGGCTTAAACCCCAACTAGAAGAAAAATTGCATGAAATGAGACTTCAAGTTCAAGAACTAGAAGCAGAAAATCAGCAACAAAATAAATTGTTGCTCGACAAAAAGCTAGAAACAGAAAAGACAGAAATTAATTTAAATTCCTTAAAAGTACAAGTAGTAGATCAACAAAACCAACTCCAACAATTGGAAAGTCAAATTTCCTTACTGCAAGATGAACGCGATCATTTACAAAATCAAGTATGGGAATTATTACAGCAAATAGAAAATTTAGATTCCAGTAATGTATTAGGGAATAATCAGGAAGAAGATGTAGAACTTTTTCCGTTTGCTGATTTACTTGATACAGTAGATGAGCTAGAGACATCAAATAATCTAGAGGAATTCTCGTCAGAATGGTCTAGTTTACTAAATCATTTATCTGACTCAGAAATTCAGGTATTAAAAGCAATCATAGAAAATGAGAATCCGAATGCAGTTATTAAAAAAATAGCTGAAGCTAATATTACTATGCCAAATTTATTAATTGATTCTATCAATGAAAATGCTAATAACACGATTGGCGAATTGCTCATTGATCCAAATGTAACAACTCCAGAAATTTATCCAGAGTATAAAAGTGACGTGGAAAGAGCGATCGCAATCTACAAAAACATTAAGTAGGAGCGAAGCCTTGGGGCAATAATTATAGAGGTGCTTCTTAGGTTCTTTCCCCTACATCCCTATTTTTTGACCTTATCCTACATGAAAGCAAAGCTCACCTTCAAGCTAAAATACATGGAGGTGAGGTGAATTTACATGGTAAAGCTCAAAATCTCGAAAAAAGTCTCCACTGCTATCATAAATTCTCTTGGCGCGGGTGTTGTACCAAGGGTGGGACTAGAACATATAGCAGTAGGTCGGGAAAAAGAACTACAAAGCCTATTACAAAACCTCAATGACATTGCAGAAGGAGTAGCAGCTTTTCGCTTCATAATTGGGAACTATGGTTCCGGTAAAAGCTTCATGCTCCAGTTACTTCGCAATCGTGCAATGGAACAAGGTTTTGTAGTTACTGATGCTGACTTGTGTTCAGAACGCCGACTAGCAGGAAGCAACAACGAAGGTTTAGCAACTTATCGAGAATTAATGAGTCGCCTTGCGACAAAAACTCGCCCTGATGGCGGTGCTTTAGTAGCAATTTTAGAGGGATGGATTAGTAAAATTCAACAAGAAGTTGCCAAAGAAACCGGAATGCGTCCCAATGATGATGGCTTTGATGACCAAGTAGAAGCCAAAATTAGGGAAGTAATTCAGTATATAGAAGACTTAGTTCATGGCTTTGATTTTGGCAATGTGATTATTGCTTATTGGCGTGGTTATCGCCTGGATGATGATGAGCTAAAAAATGCTGCTTTGCGTTGGTTACGAGGAGAATATAGCACTAAAACAGAAGCCAAAGCTGCTTTAGGAGTGCGGGTAATTATTGATGATGATAGTTGGTATGATTATATTAAATTAATCGCTAAATTTACTGCGGAAATTGGCTACAAAGGTCTGGTAGTCTTGCTGGATGAAGCAGCAAATATATATCAAATTCCCACTACTGTCACTCGCGAAAAAAATTATAACAGGCTGCTAGCAATTTTCAACGACACCATGCAGTGTAAAGCAGAAAATCTTGGAGTGTTTGTAGGTGGAACAACAAAATTTTTAGAAGATCCAAATCGTGGACTATTTGCAGACCCTGCTTGGCGCCGACGAACAAAAGAAAGCCGTTTTGTGACTCAATCTGGTGTACAAGAATTTTTAGGGCCTGTGATGCGGCTCAATCCTTTAAGTCAAGAAGAAATTCTGTTGCTTTTGCAAACATTAACAGAAATCCATGCTCTGAATTTTGCTTATACACAGACATTAAAAAGTTCTAATTTAAAAGAATTTGTTCAAGAAATTGTTAATCGCTTGGGTGCAGCAGCATTATTAACTCCGGGCGAAATTGTCCGAGATTTTCTGAGTGTTTTAAATATAATTTATCAAAATCCTAGCAAGCCTTTTGATGAGTTAATTCATGGTGCTGATTTTAAACCTACTGCCGTGGGCAAAGATACAGATGTGGGTGAAGATGATGTTGCGGAGTTTAGTTTGTAGTCATGTAGAGACGCGAAATTTCGCGTCTCTACACATAACCGTATTGGGTTACGCCCCTACAAAAATCCAATATGTATGAGGATTTTTGTCAAACAATATTACGCTGGGTAAATCCGCAGACGCCGATTTGGTTCTTCCCCAAAACTATTGGATTTTAAGCGGTAGTGTTCCACCAACTCATGCTGCATTTTCCGCACTTGAGCAGAACGGGGTAATAATTCCACAGGTTGTCCTTTGGGAATGACAATATTTTCGACTGCTAATCTGGCTTCCTCTAAGGCGTCAATTTCATCATCAGTGGCGCTGTGGAGGAATAATTGCAGTTCGCGATCGTCAGTCACCTCTGGATCATCGATGTTGAGTAACCGCCGCAAACCACGGGTAATTTGCGGTATGGTACTGGATTTGATCATGTGGATAGGCACTTGTCGGGCTTTAGCCATTTGCCGCAATTTAGCATGGTTTTTGACGTGTGATCGCAATGCCAAAATTGCATCAGCACTATCGATATCTTTTGTCAAGACCACTGGTAAATTCAACACTTCAACTACTTGTTCTAATTGACTACGGCTGACACCATAGGGATAGATATGCAGTGGCAAATCTTCACCATTTGGTCCTGCTAGTTTGCTATCAGCATCATCGAAGCCACCAAAGTAATTGAAAGATTCATCTAGTAAGCGGTCAAATTCATTATGCCTACTTAACTTGGTTGGTTGTGTGGTAACTGGCGGCGGTAATGCTTGCATTTGTCCAGATGAGCGCCAGCCGTTTGACTGTCGTGCTGGTACAAATGACTCTTCTTTAGCGAGAGTTTGGGAACGACCATTCAAAGGTGTTAACTGGCGTTTAATCTTAACTTGGCCTTCTTCGTCAACAGTTCTCACCTGTGGACTAGGCTGATGCCCTCTGAGCAAACTATCTACTGTGTCAGCGACACTCTCATGGACTACCCAGCGTTGGCGTTCCAGCATTTCCACGGCAATCTCGAAAGTTGGAGGTGCTTTACGTTCCAAAACAGTTTTTTGACTGCCCCGGCGTCTAGCTTCATCATCCCCTAATGTCACAGCTTGGATACCACCAACCAAATCCGAAAGAGTCGGGTTTTTGATTAAGTTTTCAATTTGGTTTCCGTGGGCAGTACCTACTAACTGTACACCCCGTTCGGCAATGGTACGAGCGGCTAAAGCTTCTAGTTCTGTGCCAATTTCATCAATGACGATCACCTCTGGCATGTGGTTTTCCACAGCCTCAATCATCACTTGATGTTGTAATTCGGGATGAGCAACTTGCATCCGTCTGGCTTTCCCAATTGCCGGATGGGGAACGTCGCCATCACCAGCGATTTCATTAGAGGTGTCAATAATCACCACGCGTTTGTTCAACTCATCCGCTAAAACACGGGCAATTTCTCGTAAGGCAGTGGTTTTACCCACACCTGGGCGTCCCAGCATCAGAATCGATTTACCAGTTTCTACTAAATCGCGAATCATGCCGATGGTTCCAAACACCGCTCGACCAACACGGCAAGTTAAGCCAATAATCTTACCGGTGCGGTTACGGATGGCACTGATTCTATGCAAAGTTTGCTCTATTCCGGCTCGGTTATCTCCGCCAAAGCTTCCCACTCGCTGAATACAATCATCGATCACGTTCTGAGTGATGGCTATTTCGCTCAGATACTCAGCTTGATGAGGGAAGCGGGCTTCTGGACGACGGCCCAGATCTAAAACCACTTCCACTAAACTATCTCGTTGGGGATGCTTCTCTAATATTTGCCGCAGGTCTTGGGGCAAAATATCTAACAATTTTTGGAGATCTTCTGTAATCGTCATGCTTATTATGGTGACGTTTTTAGAGATAGCGATATGCTTTTATGGACACGAGGTTTTGCCCGTACCCTACTGCTGGAACTTGAGCTGGGAAACAAGAGAATGGGCAAGTCCAACAGCTTGCCAGAGCAATTCTGGTTCATCTTCTAGGCGGACAGTTGTTTTGACACTGGTGTCATTCACCTCCATTGCTTCTAACTGCTCTAAAATTGGTGACAGCAATACACGAGCGTAGCTGCCGTAGGCGACCCCGGAAATGGGAGACAAGGGGGAGGGGGGAGACAAGGGAGACACGGGAGACAAGGAGGAGGGGGGAGATATGGGAGAAATTCTTCCTTGTCCTCCTTGTCCTCCTTGTCCTCCTTTCCTCAACAATCCCATCGCCCTTAACTTAGCAACGGTGTAACTGTTAGTGCCGCCTGCTAACTGCACGTATCCAGGTAGTTTTGCTGCCAAGACTTTTTGCCCTAATTTAACTGCGGCTGTGGTGGTGCCATCGCCAATATCACCACTCATCGGCCGTCCGTCGGTTTGCCAAATTAAGGCATAATTATGTGGAGCGATCGCATCATACAGAGCATGTAGGTAATCAATCATACCCTCTCCGTCTGGACAACTAATTGCTACTAACTTCAATTGTTCAACCCAGGGTGCTATTGCTTGCCACAATTGCTGAAATTCGCTTAAACGTCCTACTTGTGTATGAATTTCTATGGCATCCACCCCAGCTGACAAAATCAATGGTGCGATCGCTTCTGGTGTTATTACGTAAGAATTTGTATTAATTATACCATATGGGCAGATTGGTATGCAACGACCACAACCGTAGCATTTGTTGGATATCACTCCTGAAAAATGCTCTGGTGTATTGCTAAATTTTATTGCCTGTGCAGGGCAAATTCTTTCACATGGTCTAGGGCAATTTGCAGGACACTCTGTAGAATCAAATTTTGCTTTGCGAAAATGCGGATCTTCCCCATCATTGAGGCTAACCATCAAAAAAGGTGACTTTCCTTTGTTGGCAAAGCCTCGTGCTTGTGCGTCTTCGGCAAACTCAGCGGCAATTTGTAGCGCCTCTCGAACTGCGGCAATTACAGCCGGATCGGCAGCCACATCTATACAATCAGCACCTGCTAGTGTGTAGGCCAATGTTAAACTTCTGACCGCAGGCAGGTGTTGAAAGCTGGCTCCGCAAATGAGCTTGAACCACTGACCTTCTTTAAGGGATTGCAAGGGGTTGAGGTGATCAGTCACATTATCTATTATGCTATGTGACAGAAAAATGTTGTAGGCATTTGCCTAATTTAATTCGCTTTGTTGGAGAGGAATTTCGATGATAAACTCTGTACCTTGCCCTGCTAGTGAGTTACAGGTGAGTTTTCCTTGATGTTTCTGCACGACAATCTGATAACTAATTGCCAATCCTAGTCCACTACCTTTGCCTGGTGGTTTTGTAGTAAAAAATGGGTCGAACATTCGCGATCGCACGGATTTAGATACACCAGGACCATTATCAGCGATACAAATCTTTACGGTATTCGAGTTTGTCAGCATCGTGCGAATGTGAATTTGGGGTTTAGTCAATAGTCCAAAGTCCATAGTCAATAGTTCAGAATCTTTGACCATTGACAATTGACTATTGACATTTGACTCATCCAAAGCATCGATCGCATTATTCAATAGATGCATAAATACTTGGTTAAGTTCACTAGCATAACAAGTAACTAAGGGTAAATCACTATACTCTTTAAATACTGTAATTGCAGGACGATTTGTTGTTTTCTTAAGTCGGTGTTGCAACATTACTACAGTACTATCTATACCTTCATGGACATTTACACGCTTCATTTGTGCTTCATCGAGCCGGGAGAAATTTTGTAGTGCTTCAACAATAGAACGGATACGTTCTGCTCCCCTATACATTGCATCCATGAGGTTTTGTTGATCGTTGATCAAAAAATTTAAGTCTATTTGTTTAACTATTTCTTGAATATTTAATGTGGGTGATGGATATTCTTGTTGATACGCTTCAATTAAATTTATTAAATCTTGTACATATTGACCAACATATTCAAGGTTGCCGTAGATAAAACTAATAGGGTTATTAACTTCATGAGCAATTCCTGCTACCAACTGCCCTAATGCTGCCATCTTTTCTCGTTGAATCATATGAACTTGAGAAGTTTGCAAATCATCAAGAGCTTTTTGTAATAAGATATTTTTTTCGTGTAAATTATTTTGTAATAAACATAGTTTTAGCTGATTTTCTATTCGTAATACAACTTCTACTCCATGAAAGGGTTTAGTAATATAATCTACACCACCAACCTCAAAAGCTTTTACTTTGTCTAAAACATCATCAAGAGCGCTAATAAAAATAACTGGAATTCGACAAGTGCTATCATTAACTTTTAACTGTCTGCAAACTTCATAGCCATCCATTTCTGGCATATTAATATCTAACAAAATTACATCTGGCAAAACCATTTGGCAAGCAGTAAGCGCCATTTTGCCGCTTAAAGCTTTACGAACTTCATAACCTTGTGCAGTAAGCATTGCTGACAAAAGTCGCAAATTATCAGGGGTATCATCTACTACCAAGATATTTGCTTTGGAATCTCTTTTTGGAGTCAAATGCATTTTACTTTAGGAATATTAATATTTATAATAAGCAAAAATTATTGTTTAGAAGCCAAAATTGTCCTCTAGAGCCAAAACGCAGATAAGGGAATTCTACGTCAAAAGCTTTCTGATGGGCAAACCGAAGGGCAGAAGACTCAGTTGGAAGTCAGGGAACAGGGAATAGGGAACTCTTAACGACTTGAAGAATGTGTAATTAATTCTGTAATGGTACTTAATTTTGTTTTGCAATACTATGGTGCGTGATAGTGAAGCCATAACGCACCCTACTTAAGATTTACTCAAAAAGCCTAATTACTTTCTCATTTTGGTAGATTTAACAAGCAAAAAGCCTGATTACTTTCTCATTTGGCTTAAATGCTTTCTCATTTCGGTAGATCACACACTCATTTCGGTAGATTCAGTAAGCAAATAGGCTCTTGAACTTTTCAATATGCTGATTGCTTTTTTCTATCAGTAATTTACGCAATCATAACAGCGATCGCTTCAACTATCTTTTCTGAGATAAATCCATAAAATTTGCTAGCTTGTAAACAATCCGCGCCCCGACATTACCATCCCACTCAGCATCACCAACTTCACACACATCAAAACCAATTATTTTTCTACCGCTTTTTACTAATTCCCGAAATAAACAAAAAGTTTGCTCTAATTCTAATCCATCAGGAACAGGAGTACCTGTCCTCGGACAAAGTTTTGGATCAAGACCATCAACATCAAAGCTAATATGAACGTATTCGGGTAAATGACCGATAATTGAGCGACATACTTCAATCCAAGTAGTTCCAGAGTAAAGTTTTTGTTTCATCATTGAGTCGTAATAAGCAACTATGCGACTATTGGATTGACTAATGATTTCCACTTCATCATGACAAATATCACGCAAACCGACCTGTACTAATTTGGAAATTTGCGGTATTTTCATAGCATTAAACATGATAGAAGCATGAGAAAATTCAAATCCTTCATAGGCATTTCGTAAATCTGCATGGGCATCTATATGTAAAATACCAAAGCTAGAATATTTAGCTGCTAATGCTTGAAAATAACCTAATGGTGAACTATGATCTCCTCCAATCACCGCAACTCTTTTACCATGATTAATAGCTTCTTGACACTGTGCAAATAACCATTGATTGAGCTGTTGACTCGCTTGGTTAATTTCTGTGATCACAGGAGTTAAATCTGGTGTATCTGTTAATTGTTGACCTTGCTCTAAGCGTTCAATAATTGTTGCAGCTAAATAACGATAGTATGCATTTTTATCTACGATATCCTGGGGAATTTCTGCCATGAAAATTCCCTGTTTCCATCCATCAGGGTGATCAAAATCGAACAAGTCTAATTGTGGTGAAGCATCCAGGATTCTTTGTGGACCATTCGCCGTACCTGCACCATAGGAAACGGTAACTTCCCACGGGACACCAAAGACAATTAAATTTGCAGACTCATAATCGAAAGGTAAACCGAAGAGGTTGCTATTGATTTGTCCGATGCCGCTAGGATTGTACTCTGAAAATTGATTACTCATCGACTGTCTTTTTGATTTATGTGGTTATGTGGGTAAACAAAACACTACTTGTTGAATATTTGCATTATGTTAGCGTAGTTTGAAAGAAGCCCAGCAAAAAATCTTTAACGAGAATCTAAGTAGAGAATATTCCCATTTAGCTTTATTTTTACCTACCTACTTAACTGCATTATAAAAATTATTAACATGACAGATATCCGCAAGCTAATTAACCAACTCGCTGCCAAGGAAAATAACATACGTTCCACCCACTTTATCGCACCCTGTCTGCGTGGTGGCAAAGTACGAACTAGAGTGGCAGGAATAATTTATACATTTAATCCTAAACCTCGTAACTTTGAAGGTTGGGGTATCTTTCAACCAGTAGATGAGAAAATCGCGACGGTAGTTGAAGAACCTAACTTACCGCAAATTGCTGAATATCTACAATACCTTAAACCACTGCGTTTACGACTTGCTCACCCATTGCGATCGCAAACTTGGTTAGCTTACCCAGTCAACGAGGCTGATATGCGGCAACGCTGTGGATATTGCCGACCTGTAGCAGTAAATTTAGTTACAGAGGGAGCCAAATTTGAGGTAATTATTGCCCGCACTGATGGCGCTGCTTGGTGGTTTGACGAATGCGATCGCCGTGCTGATCCGTTAGTTACTGAAAAACTGCGAGAACACCTCAAACAAGTCACACCACCAGACAAACTCCACTTTCAGGGTTTGACACCAGAAATGCGGACAGTATACGAAATAGTTGCTCAACAAACCAAAGAATTCGCAGCTTTGCAGCAACCACAACGTGATGAAAAGCTATTGCAAAAAGCATTGCAAATGGGTGGTGGAGAATTACATGAATTTCGCGATCGCCAAGATCATTGGGTTGTAAACTGGACAACTGCTGACGGCGAATATCACACCAGCGCTATTTCTAAAACAGATTTAACCGTAATGAGTGCGGGAATTTGCTTGAGTGGAGAAGATGAAAAATTTGATTTGCAATCCCTAGTAGGTATTGTTGAACAACGGTATGAATAGGGAGCGGGGAGCGGGGAGCGGGGAACAGACGCGGTGAATCAATCAAAAATATTCTCCCTTGTCCCCCATGTCCTCCTTGTCCCCGTTGCCCCTTATCCCCAGAGGGGACCCCTACCTTCCCCAATCCCCGATCCCCTTTACTCACCAAATCTTAAGGCTTGTCCGCGCACTTGTGTATGCAACTTGCCTTTTTCATAAACAATCTCACCACCGACAATTGTGTAAGCAGGCCATCCGGTGAGATTCCAACCTTCAAAAGGACTCCAACCGCATTTACTCAATAATTCTTCGCGCAAAACTGGACGATAAGTTTGCAAATCTACAAGGACTAAATCAGCATCATAACCAGGTGCGATCGCTCCTTTGTTGGGGATATTATATGCTTTGGCTACAGCAGTAGACATCCAGTTAACAACTTGGGCGAGAGTGCATCGTCCTTGGTCTGTGGCTGTTAACATTAGAGGTAAAGAAGTTTCTACACCTGGCATTCCTGAAGGACTATTGGGGTAAGATTGTGCTTTTTCTTCTAAGGTGTGGGGTGCATGATCGGTGGCAATAAAATCAATAATGCCATCATGCAAAGCTTGCCAGAGAACTTCGTTATCGTGGGGCGATCGCAAAGGCGGATTCATCTGTGCTAATGTACCAATTTTTTCATAGGCACTTGTATTTAAAAATAAATGTTGTGGTGTGACTTCTGCTGTCACCCAACTTGGCTTGTGTTGACGCAGTAACTCTGCTTCCTCAGCCGTAGACATATGTAAAATATGCAGACGTCGCTGGTATTTTTGTGACAATTTTAATACCTGCTGCGTTGCTAAAAGTGCCGCCTGATTATCTTGAATCTGAGAATGAACTGCGACGTCATGAATACCAGCAAATTCTTGGCGTCTTTGGTTGATTCTGGCTTGATCTTCGGCGTGAACAGCAATTAAACGTTTTCCTTTAGCAAATATTGCTTCTAGAATCTCTTGTTGATCCACCAACAACTGCCCATGCATCGACCCCATAAAGATTTTGATTCCTGGAGTTGGATTTGCCAAGAGCAAGTCTGGGAGATTTTCTGCTGTTGCGCCAATAAAAAAGCCATAGTTCACTAGGCATTTATTCTGAGCGCGTTGCAGTTTATCATCAAGTGCTTGTTGGGTAGTTGTCAGGGGACGTGTATTTGGCATTTCCAAAAAGGAAGTTACTCCACCTTTTGCACACGCACAAGTTGCAGTAAACAAGTCTTCTTTATGTTCCAATCCTGGTTCACGAAAGTGTACCTGTGGATCGATAACTCCTGGCAACAAAGTTAACCCTTCTGCGTCAATTTCTCTGATTAGTGTTTGTTCTGTGGATATTTCTGGTGCAATTTCGACGATCAGGCGATCGCGCGTCAGCACATCCCCAATCATTAATTCTCCATTGGGTAAAATTATCCGAGCGTGCCGAATTAGTAAACTAGTTGAAGATGACATGGATATTCAAGTGTTAAAGCAAGAGATATTTTTCACAAAGCCCTTTTTAGGGGCAGTCTATAGGAGTGTAAGAGAAAAAATCAGATCATAATTACAACACTACTTGGGGTTAACTTATACTCTTATACCTACCAAAACTGTAATTAACAAGAATTATTCTTTTAGGTTAGACTTTATTTGACTGTTAGTAATGAATTTTTGTCACTCATCAAACACAAGTTTATTTTTTAAGCATAAATAAATAATTCAGTTATGAACTACCTAAACTCCTGAATTTCTGACTCCCACTTTCCATTGCAAGCTTGTACATTGGACAATGTAACTGAAAAACTCGCTTTCTACGGTTAAGATTAACAGATATAGCATCTCTAAGGATTGTGGATTAAATAACATGCAACTAATTTATAAATTTACCTCGCACTGCCTACGACACACCCTCTTTGAACTCCCCCGCAGAGGATGAGATAGTGTTTTTTATTTAGTTCGCGTTCCTAAACAGAAAAAATAGAAATAGTATCTTGTGCTTTTAGTCAAGTAATTTCATGCAAAATCAAGTGTCTGATAACAACAACTCTAGTCAAAAACCTGATAGTTCTTGGATAGGAGAACTAGGTAGAACAATTGTATTAAGCATCGTGTTGGCTTTGGGTATTCGTACCTTCGTAGCCGAAGCCCGTTGGATTCCATCTGGTTCAATGGAACCAACCCTACATGGTTCGCCTAATCAGTGGGAAGCAGATAAGATTATTGTTGATAAGTTAAGTTATAAATTTTCTAATCCCCAAAGGGGAGATATTGTAGTATTTTCACCCACAAAAGAGCTACAACAAGAACAATATCAAGATGCTTTTATCAAGCGTATTGTTGGTTTACCAGGAGAAACAGTAGCACTCAAAAACGGTAAAGTTTTTATCAACAATCAACCTCTTACAGAAAATAAATATCTTTCGCCTTCACAGCAGACAGTAGTCAATGTTTGCACTTCCGGGCCACAACCACCATTTTTATCTAAAGCTGTAACCATACCTGCCAATTCCTATTTAGTATTAGGTGACAACCGTAACAGCAGTTACGATAGTCGCTGCTGGGGTGTTGTTCCCAGAGAAAATATTATTGGTCGTGCTGTAATTCGTTTTTGGCCCCTAGATCACGTTGGCGGTATTGATAAGTCGCCATTGTATCCGTAAGCGGGGATCAGGGATTGGGGATTGGGAAATAGGGGACAAGGGGGACAACTTCTCAGTTATCAGTTAACAGTTAACAGTTACCAGTTTAATTTGATCAGTGATCAGTGATCACTGATTCATGCCCAATGCCCAATGCCCAATAATAACAAATGACCATTGACCATTGACTATTGACTATTGACCAACAATCAACTCAAAACTCATGCCATACGCTGCTAAGATTTTAATCTACCCGAATGAACTACCCAGACCTACTACGCCCGTGGTCTGGGTTTCTGAAACCAGACCAGTAGATTTGGATTTTTGACGCTTCTTTGCCCCTAGTTGCCGCATACTTCCCGCAATTTTACGAGTGTTTACGGTAGAGCTTGGCGACTCAGCGTCTACGAAGCTAGTTCCTAACTCCGTCAGATTACCTTTAGCCCAATAAAGCATTACTTCAGCAGCAGCAATATCACGGTCTTGCTGATATCCGCAAATAGCACAATTATGGACTCTAATATCAAGAGTTTTTTTGTGCTGATGACCGCATTTTGGGCAAGTCTGACTAGGCTTTACTTTCTTGGTAGGAACTTCTACAAATACACCACCAATTTGTTCAACTTTGTATTTGATGGTACTGCGTAGGATTCCAAAACCAACATCAAGTATTGATTTGTTCAAACCTGCTTTTTGTTTTTTGCGCTTACCAATATACGCTTTACTGGTCATGTTTTTAACTTCTAGTTTTTCGGTTGCAACGAAGCTATTACCGCTTACTATTTCTGATGCAACTTGATGTACCCAATTCTGACGCTGATTAGCAACCTTACGAGTTATCTTGCTAACCTTGACTTGGGCTTTCTTCCATCTTCTAGAAGCTTTGATTTTTTTCTTTCTATTTGGTGCTTGCTTCCGTCTTTTACTCTTGGAAGCTTTTTTGATTAGTTGTTCAGCATTCCTCAAAAATTTAGGCGCTTCAATTTGTTGGTGATTCTCACCATCAGTAATTGACAATGCTGAATTACACCCTAAATCTATGCCAATAGCACCAGTTGGTAAAATTTCTGTTTTCAAAACTTGGTATAAAACATCAACAGTGATAGAGGCGTACCATTTGCCATTTCTGTAAACGATGGTGCAAGTAGTAGGTGTTCCCCAATACTTAGCTTTTCCTCGCATTACTATACGTCCAATTTTAGACAAGGTAATATACCCATTTGCACCGTTAGACTCTACAGAATACCCAGATTTAGCCGGATACGTCCAACCGGAATAATGGCGTATTGATTTATATTTAGGACGTTTACCTAAACCTTTGAACCAACGTTCAAAAGCATAATCAACACGTTTTAATGTAGCTTGTAGAGCCTGAGAATTGATTTCTTTGTACTCTGTCCAAACTTCCTTGAAAGCAGGTAATGAGTTCTGTTGTTCAAAATAGCTAACAGAATGATTGAATTTTTGATATTGAGTAAATCTGTTATATACAGCAGCATTGTACAAGTCTTTGTGTAACTTTCGGTGATACCTCAAAGACTGTTCTATTTGTTTGTTTGGGTATAACCTGAAAGTCATCCGTCTTGTAGCCACTGATTTATTTGCCTCCTTTTTGAGTTTGTTTTATGAAACTACAGTTGACATGTAGGCTTGTCAAGTGGTTCCTAGAAAAGGCTCTCATTCGGTTTTCTCTGTTCACCTACATCTTGTGTTTGTGACCAAGTACAGACGCAAAACAATAACCGCGCCAATTTTGGAACGGTTACATGAAATATTTGCAAATGTCTGCATAAAAACAAAATGCAGATTGATTGAGTTTTCAGGAGAAGTAGACCATGTTCACTTACTAATTGACTTTCATCCTGATAACAATCTATCTGCTCTTGTGGGTAGTCTAAAATCAGCGTCTAGTAGAATTATCCAAAAAGAATTTTCAGAACATTTATCTACGTTCTATAGAAAATCTGTATTTTGGTCAAGTTCATATTATGTCGCTTCTACTGGTGGTGCGCCTATTGAAAAAATCAAACAATATATACAGTCTCAAGACGTACCAAACGATTAATTGGAAAATGCTCAAATCCTCTCTGCACTGTTTGAACTGCGTACCCTTCGGGATCTTGCTACAAAAACATTTGAGAAGTTTTCGCATTTTCCCGCTATTCATCCCTACCTTACTTCGCTGAAGGTAGGGACTTTCGCGTTACGTTAAATCACTAGATGGTGTTGAAGTAGAGGCAGCAAGAGTCCTATCTAGTGGTGCTATACACTATGATCGTGAATTTGCAATTGTTGACGAACACGATAAGTTTGTCAACAGTTTAGAATCCCCGTGCTTTTAAGCCGGGGAGAGGTCAAGCTGAGTTTCAAGGTATAGAAAAGGAGCTAAGTGAGGGATACACAAAGCTCCAGTATGGCGCAGAAGGTTAAGTAGGTGGGCGTGATGGAGGACTACCCACTTCTTTTTTGTCTCCACAAACCAAGGTATCAGCTATGCAAACTAACGACAATGAATATAAAACAACGGTGCAACAGCAGAATTAAACTATATTTATTTACTCTGAAGAAACACTAGCCAAAATCTTTATAAAATCAAGATTTTGGCTAGTGTTTCTTCCCTTCATCACGAAGGCATTTAATTAAAAATGATATTTAGCTGTTAATTGATATATCATTTTATTTCCAAATACTTATAACTTTTGAGTCACAAAGCTTTATTAAATCTTTATAGTTAACATACAAATATTTTGGTGCATGTACTATTTTTAACTGATATTTAGTTAAATAGACTACTTTTTTCTAGCAATTGATCTCAGTTCCAACTTTTGTATAAAGATTTTGTAAAGGTTTGTAGAACTGAATGAAATTCAACTTCAAAAAGATTACGATTTTTAATTAAAGGCGTAATAAAGCATTGATGAAAAAATAATAAATTTTTGTTTGCGTGTTTTATGAATTAAAAAGCTTGCTCAGTGTATATGCAAGAGCAATCTAGTTTTATGGCTATGCGTAGGTATTTTCTAAACAGTTTCAAAAAATCTATTTAACACGCAATCCTACTATCGGAGGAATTAAAAAATCATCAATGTCTTTAGATTAAAAAAATACAGAACTGACTGATAATTCCGGTCAGGGTACAAGCCTCCAGATTCCAGAATGAGAAAAACAATCAATGTGGCGACATAGGTTTGCTACCTATGTTTCATTAATTCAAAATCTAAAATTTCAACTCGGATGAAAAAAGTAGCCAATATTTCTTGAGAACTTTTAGTCATAAAAACACCTCATTAATTGCACATTAAATGTGCAGGGTGCATCTCATGCGTAAACCTGTTCTGACTATTTTTTATCAATTTAATCCTTGGAATACCACAATTGGTGGAATTCAGACACTAATCAAGAGCTTTATTAAGTACGCTCCCAGTGAATTTGAGGTGCGCTTAGTAGGAACAGGATGCGATCGCCAGCAAACTGTAGCTAATTGGCAAGAAGCAGAATTAGCTGGTAGGGTAATTAATTTCCTACCTTTATTTACTCTGCGAAATGACAATTTTAGAAGTTTGATACCTACCACATTGAAATATACAACTGCTCTTTTAGGGCATTGCTTTGCTTCAGATTTCATGCATTTTCATCGCTTAGAACCAACCTTAGCAGCCCTTAATTGGTATGGGGAGAAAACTCTGTTTGTTCATAATGATATTCGGACACAGATACAGACTGCGGGTGACAAAAAAGCGATTCTGTGGCGAAGATTTCCCGCAGCTTATTTTGCATTGGAAAAAATATTACTTGGACAATTCAACCAAATTCTTTCATGTAACACTGATACCGCAGAACTGTACCGACAGCGCTACCCAAAAATAGCAGAACGTGTTACTTACATCAAAAATTCATTTGATAATGAAATATTCTACCCGTTAACGAAGGAAGAACGAGAAGCATCAAGATGTAAACTAGCATCTCATTTGGGATTAGCAGAAGATACACGTTTTGTGCTGTTTGCTGGTAGATTACACCCACAAAAAGACCCGATTTTGTTGCTACATGCATTTGCGGCGTTGAATATTGGCAATATTCATTTACTCTTAGCAGGTGATGGCGAATTAGCAAAAATTGTCCGTGAAGAAATTGATCAATTAGGCTTATCTGAGCAAGTAACCATGCTTGGTGCAGTAGATCAAACGCACATGGCACACTTGTATCGAATCAGCAACGTCTTTGTTCTCAGCAGTGCATACGAAGGTTTACCCTTAGCAGCGCTGGAAGCACTTGCTAGCGGAACACCCGTAGTTACGACTAGATGCGGTGAAACACCAAAAATTCT
Source organism: Pelatocladus sp. BLCC-F211 (assembly GCF_041928655.1). Classification (NCBI taxonomy): domain Bacteria; kingdom Bacillati; phylum Cyanobacteriota; class Cyanophyceae; order Nostocales; family Hapalosiphonaceae; genus Pelatocladus; species Pelatocladus sp. BLCC-F211. Next base: position 20,246 of record NZ_JBHFLM010000030.1, read on the forward strand.
GACAACTAATACTGGAGTTGTTTGTCAAGAACGCACTCCCAAGGTTATAGCAGATGCCTTACACAAAGTATTGCTGCATCCAGAAAATTATCTAACTGAGTCTTGTACACAAATTGCAAAGCCTTATGCTGCACAGACTGTGATTAACGAAGTCTACAGTCAAATGTGGCAACGCTGGAATGAATCCAATTGACTCTTATTAAAGAGGCTTAAAGCACAAGCACAACTGATTGGTATGTTGGTATGAAGATTGCCGTGATTGGTGCAAAAGGTCTACCTCCTAGACAGGGTGGGATCGAACATTACTGTGCAGAAATATATCCGTGCATGACAGCACAGGGTAACACTGTGGATTTATTTGCTCGCTGTTCCTATACCCAAGCTTCCTGGCTTGTTCATCATAATTTTCAAGGAGTTCGAGTCATCTCCTTACCTGGTTTGCAGATCAAAGGTGTGGATGCTTTTTTGACCTCAGCATTAAGTGCGATCGCTGCTACTGGTCGAAAATACGATATTATTCATTTCCATGCTCTGGGCCCATCTCTGTTTACTGGTTTAGCTAAAATTACCACCTCAGCCAAAGTAGTAGTCACCTGTCAGGGATTAGATTGGCAACGTGCCAAGTGGGGCAATTTTTCTACTCGCTTAATCCAGATGGGTGAGAAGGCAGCAGTACGTTTTGCTGATGGAATTATTGTGGTATCTGATGCCCTCAAATCCTACTTTTTACAAACCTATAATCGGGAGACAGTCTACATTCCTAATGCTCCAGCCAGCTACGGTGAGTCAGACCCAAATTTCACCTATGCAACTCAGCTAGGACTAATTAAAGGACGCTACATTCTATTTTTAGGCAGAATAGTACCAGAAAAACGTCCTGACTTACTTATTGAAGCCTTCAACATCTTGAAACCGCAGGGATGGAAACTAGTTATTGCTGGAGGTGTCAGCGATACAAAATCCTTCACCACAAAATTGTTAGAAAAGATAGCGAATAATCCTAATATCGTATTCGCAGGCGAACTTAGAGGTGTTCGTTTGTGGGAAATTGTCCGAGGTGCGGGGTTATTTGTCCTACCTTCTGATTTAGAGGGACTTCCTCTGGCGATGTTAGAAGCTATGCAAGAAGGTATACCTGTATTAGCAAGTAATATTCCACCCCATCAGCAATTGATTTGTGGAGGACGGGGAATGCTTTTTGAAGTTGGAAACCTCAACTCTTGTATTCGTTCTCTAGATTGGGCTATTAATCACCCAATACAAATGGCTGCAATGGCTGAAAATGCAAAAAAACATGTACAGCTTCACTACGGTTGGGATCACATTACCTCAGAAACCTTGAAACTATATACAACTCTGTTGAACTCCCCTGAACTAGTAGTCAATAGTCCAGAGTCAATAGTCATTCGTCATTAGTCAATGGTCATTAGTCATTAGTCATTAGTCATTAGTCATTAGTCATTCTGTCCCCCTTGTCCCCGGTGTCTCCCTTGTCCCCCTTGTCCCCCTTGTCCCCCTTGTCCCCAATCCCTGATCCCTGATCCCCAATCCCCAAAAATTATGGAAAAAGGCTTATCATCTTTACCATTTATATTGAAGCGGCGTGCTTTACCTGCTCTAGTGACATTTGCTGCTGTTATTGGTGGAGCGATCGCCTACCTTATAATTACCCCACGGCTGTATGAAATATCGACGCGACTAATACTTGATCAAAAAAGGGTAAGCGTTTCGGAATTGGGACGTGATCTGACTCAACTCAGTCCGGGTACATCAGGAAATTCTAATCCCCTAGCTGACCAAGCAGAATTAATCAAATCGCAACGGGTTCTTCAAAAAGCGCTAGCTAAGGTTGCTGCGGAATCAGGATTTAGTTCACTGGAAAATCAACTGACAGTTGGACAACTGAGTCGAAACTTGAAGGTCAAAATTGTTCCCGCTACTAATATTTTGGAGGTGAGCTATCTCAACAAAGACCCTACACTTGCAACCAAAGTCGTCAATGCAATTTCTCAAGCAATGGTTGAGGATAATACTCAAGTTATCCGTCAAGAAGCTGCAAATGTCCGCAAATTCTTAGAAAAAAAGGTTCCTGATGCTCGCAAGCGGGTAGAGGAGGCTGAACAGAAGGAAAATAAATATAGACAAAGTAGTGGTATTGTCTCCTTTGATGAGCAAACTAAAAGTCTGGTGAATAGTTTAGCGACTGTGGAAGAGCAGGAGAATACTCTTGTAGCTCAACTTCAAGAATTGCGTTCTAAGGAAGGTTCACTGCGACAAGTCACCGACGCCAAAGCTCTGAATCAAGCTTATGCAGCAGTGCGTGGTGGTCAAGATGAAGAACTCAAGGCGTTACGCACTAAGTTAGCAGAGATCGAAACTAAACTAGTTCAAGCTCGTTTGTCCTTAACAGATAGTCATCCGATTGTTATGAATCTGCTGGGACAACGAAACGGTTTACGTGCTTTGTACTTCCAAGGATTAGCTCGTGTATCGCCTAGAAGTAAATCTATTTCCTCTAGCTCTGTAGCAGGCGATAAAATCAGCCAAGACTTAACCTCTGAACTGATTGTTAATGATGTAGAACGCTTGGCTATTGAAAAGAAGTTTCGGTCTGTCCAAGCTAATCGTAATAATCTCCAAGCTCGTCTAGCACAATTGCCAATAAAACAGCAACAGTTGACTCCACTCACACGCAAACGGGAAGAAGCTGTGGAATCTTTGAAGTTACTGCAAAGCAAACTGGAAGAAGCACGGATTGCTGAAGCTCAACTGGTTGGTAATATCCAAATTATTGAAGCAGCACAACCACCAAAAGAACCGTCCTTACCCAATAAAAAAGCCGTATTGGCGATCGCAATTGTATTTGGAACTGCTTTAGCTACAGGTATTATTCTGTTACTAGAGCTTATGGATCATACTTTAAAGGATGCTTCCGAAGCTGAGGATTTACTAAAGCTACCATTGTTGGCAGTATTACCATCTTTACCAGATCATGCGATCGCTCTTGAACCATCTGGACGATTTTTAGATCATGTTGGTTTGGTTGAGCCATACCGCACTCTATTGAAAAACCTGGAGTTTCGTAGTCCTGAGCCTTTGCGATCAATTGTTGTTAGTAGCACTATCACTGGAGAAGGTAAATCGGTAGTTGCTTCACATCTGGCTGTGATTTCCGCCATGTTATCTCGACGCACACTGCTAATTGATGCAGATTTGCGTCGTCCTGTGCTGCATACATTATTTAACTTAGCTCCCCAGCCAGGAATTACAGATGTGATTGATTCACAAAGATCCTTAGAGGAAACGGTGCAACGAACTCATATAGCTAACCTCTTTGTATTGACTTGTGGTGATTTGTATGGACGTCCCTCACATTTACTAGAGTCAGAGGCTATGAGGTCTGTGATTATAGAAGCAACTCGCCTGTATGATTTTGTGATTATAGATACTCCTCCTCTGAGTGCTTGTGCTGATGGTCAGACATTAGGACGGCAAAGTGGCGGCATTTTGTTAGTTACACGTCCCAATTTCACAATTAAAGAAGTTCTGCAAAAAGCAGTATCAGAATTAACACATAATCAAATACCTATCATAGGAGTAGTTGTCAATGGAATTACACAGCAGACTGAACGATATTACCGCTATCCCGTTAATGGTTATACACCATCTAGACATTTGAGTGAGGGTAGTTCCGCCTAAAGTTGCTAAAAACCATTTGCAATCTAGCTAATTATGTTGACTAATCAACGTAGACATTCTTCTGTTTTACCACTGTTGATTGGGTTCGTAGGTGCAGGAGTTGGTATAGTAGCAGGATATCTCGCAGGTGCTAAACCTCTTTACCTGTGTTTGGCTCTAGTGGCGATTCCTCTAGTCATCTTATTCTTTACCAGGTTTGAGCAAGCGGTACTAGGTTTATTGATTCTGCGTAGTTCTCTTGATGTTTTCTCTGCTCAACAAATACCCGCTGCATTTGCCATAGCTTTAGATGTCCTGACTTTGCTATATGTGACGATAAAGTTATTGACACGTCAACCTATACAAACTGATTGGTTTTGGTGGTTCTTTGCTGGATGGGTGATTTTGCAAGGTATTTGGCCAATACTATGCATTTTAGGAGGATTGGGGTTAGGTGCTTTTACATTGCTAGATAATATCCGTGAATGGACGCGACTATTTTCTTGGTTAATGGTATATCTGCTTGTCATGCAACTTCGGGAGCGACTACATCCTGAGAAGATTATTTCCCTGCTATTCATTTCACTCATCCCACCAATGATCTTAGGACTAATGCAGCAATTGTCTTCACTATTATCTCATGTGCGAATTCATGGTACGTTTGCTCACGCCAATAATTTTGTACTTTACCTGCTACTGTTTATCGCTCTAACTTGCTGGAAGTTGCGTTCAGCAAAACAGCACTGGTATTGGATTCTTTTACTAGGTCTACTTGCCAATCTCTATGTAGCTACTGGTGCTGTATTTGGTTTGGTGATGCTCGCAACGTTTCTTTTGACCTCAATTTTACCTAAGTTAAAACTGTCTAATGCGATCGCTGGAGTCATAGTCATTGTTGTATTAGCAGCCCTGTTTTTTAGCACAGACTACGGACGCGAACGTCTAAACCAGATTATGCAAACACCTTTGCTGAACTCAGACATAGACATATCGCGAGCAATTGTGTTATCAAATTCGGATTTTAACAGTTTCAACTGGCGGATTTCTCAATGGCATTATTTATTGCAATCTTGGCAGAATTCACCGCTCTTTGGTTACGGTCTCGGAACAAGCAACGGATTTCCTAACTACTACAGTTTAAGTCCTTATCCTGTTCCTGCTCACAATGATTATGTGCGAGCTTTAGTAGAAGGGGGAATAGTGGGTCTAGTTACTTTTGTTACCTTTATTGTCATTCAAGGTCTACATCTGCTCAAACTATTCTGGCACGCACCTGGTGAGAGTAATCAACGCGATTTGTGCTGGGTCTTGTTAGCTGTCTTGATCGCCACAACCGTAGGAATGCTTACAGACAACGTCTGGAGTGGTACTGCTTTTTACTTCTACTGGTGGACTACGTATGCGATCGCTGGCTGGAATTGGAACGAATTACAGTAATCTCATTATCCTCAACAGGAGAATAGATGATATGTCCCTTGCCTACAAAATCTCTGGATGGAATCGCAGACGCAAATGGCAGTTATTTTTAAATGCGATTCAACCCACTGCTGAAACTACCATTTTGGATTGCGGTTTTACAGATAAAGAATTTAGTCAGACATATAACTTTTTAGAGAAAAATTATCCTTATCCAGATCAAATTACTGCTCTTAGTATTGACGAATCTCAAGAGTTTAACGCTCGGTATCCGCAAATAAAAACTATTGTTTACGACGGCAAGATATTTCCATTTTCAGACCAATCTTTTGATGTTTGCTGGTCAAATGCTGTGTTAGAACATGTTGGTAATCAGGAAAGACAAATTCTATTTTTAAAAGAGATCAAAAGAGTAGCAAAAGTCGGATTTATTACGACACCAAACAGATATTTTCCTATCGAAGTGCATACGCGCACCCTGTTCTTACATTTTTTGCCCAAAAAAATCTTTGATCGCTATCTACACTTTACTGGTAAGGAATGGGCATCTGGAGAGTATATGTACTTGTTATCTGTTCGAGATTTACACAGTCTGCTACATGCTGCCGGAATTACCCAGTACAAGATTATCAAAAATAGATTGCTTTTCTTCGTCCTTGATTTTGTGATTATTTTTGAGACGATTGCAGGTAAAAAAGAGCTTTGCAATCCAAGTTAATATCGAGGAATATATTCATGCATACCAAAATTAAAACTTTAGAAAATACTCAATTTAGAATCTCTAAAAGTATCAAAGAAAAGCTTCGTTGACCGAGAATTGCTAACTCTATATCAAGGTACACAATCAAGTTCTTTCTAACCAAGTAGCATTTTCCAAGATATGCCCAAAGTTTCTGTGATTATCCCGGCTTATAATGCGATGACTTATCTCCCGGAAACAGTAGGGAGTGTTCTCAGACAGAGTTTCACTGATTTTGAAGTGTTGATTATTGATGATGGTAGTTCAGATACCATCCAACAATGGGCTTCTCAAGTACAAGATTTGCGAGTTAGGCTAATTTCTCAGGAAAATCAAGGAGCATCTGCGGCACGTAATACTGGTATTGCTCATGCTCAAGGAGAGTATCTAGCATTTTTGGACGCTGACGACTTATGGGAAGCAACCAAGCTAGAAAAACAAGTACTTTGTCTAGATAATTATCCAGCAGCAGGACTGGTATATACCTGGACAGTCTTAATCGATCCAACTGGAAAACCTACAGGAAGAGTATTTGCTAGCAAAGCTGAAGGTGATGTATGGAATCAGCTCATTGAACACAACATCATTGAGTGTGGTAGCTCACCTATGATTCGTCGCGATTGTTTTGAAACTGTCGGTTTATTTGATTGCAATTTACTGGCGGTTGAAGATTGGGAGATGTGGGTTCGCATTGCTTCTCGTTATCCCTTTGCAGTGCTTCAAGAACCTTTGACTTACTATCGCCAACTTTCTACTAGCTTGTCCAAAAACTGGCAATTAATGGCGCAATGCTTTCCTTTATTTATTGAGAAAGTATTCTACTCTGCACCTTCAGAGCGACTGTACTTGAAGAATCGCAGCTATTATCAAGCAAACCTGTGTCTAGCTTGGAAATGTTTGCAAAGTACTGATAGAGACTATAAGCAAGCAGTTCAATTTTGGCAGCAAGCTATTATCTACTACCCTCAGAAACGCTACTCCTTAGAATATCTTCGTTTGAGTTTAGCGATCGCGCTGATGCGTTGTTTAGGTTCTGATAACTACAACCAAGTCATGGAGATAATTTACGTTTTACGCCGACGTGTATTAGGGAGATTAGCTGTTACACCAATTTAATATGAAGACGCATACAAAGACCCCTCCCCGCAAGCGGGGAGGGGTTAGGGGAGGGGTAAAATTCTATGCAGCTTCACGAAGAATTGGTATTACTCAATAGTATTTCATTTCATCAAAGCACTATTAATATGAACATGAAAGTAAGCATTATTGTTGGTGGTCGATGGCACGCAATTGAACTGGCGAGGGAACTTCATAAAGTCGGTGTTTTGCATCGACTAATCACGAATTACCCTAAATTCAAAACTCGTTATTGGGGTGTACCTGATCATAAAGTCGTAAGCTTACCTTTGACATTGCTATTAAATAAAGCTATCCAAAAAATAGGTGGAGATCCTTTAATTAGGAAGTCACAGCCTTTTTTATATCGCCTTTTTGGTCATGCTGTTGTTGGTTATTTAGAAGGTAGTACACTAATTCATGGATGGTCAAGTTTTTCTGAACCTGCACTATATTGGGCTAAACAAAACGGCATACCTTTTGTTCTAGAGCGTAGTTCCTCACATATCAAAGTGCAATTACAATTATTGCAAGCGGAATATCAAAAACTAGGATTAGTTTGCACAGAAATTCATCCAAAAATTGTCAACCAAGAGTTGCGGGAATATAATTTAGCTGACCGAGTAGCGGTTCCTAGCTTCTTTGCTAAACGCAGCTTTCTTGAGCAAGAATTTCCTAAAGAAAGCTTGATTCACAATCCCTTTGGAACAAATATAGCAACTTTTTATCCTGGGAAAAAGCAGGATAATATTTTTCGAGTAGTTTATGCAGGTTCCCTGAGTGTACGTAAGGGAATTCATTATTTAGTCAAAGCTTTTATGCAAGCTAATATTCCCAACAGTGAGCTTTTATTAATTGGGGGAGCCACACCAGAAACGCCTCAATTATTAGTTGGAGCAGATGAGCGAGTCAAATGTCTTGGACACATTCCTGAACCAAAGTTAGCAGACTACTACCGTAATAGTAGTGTTTTTGCTATGCCCAGTATTGAAGATGGTTTTGGGTATGTAGTAACTCAAGCTTTAGGTTGTGGTTTACCTCTGATTTGTACAACAAATACTGGTGGTGAAGATGCTTTGAGAATGCAAGGTGAACAGCCGATTAAATTAGAAAACAATATAGAAGAGTATCCTGCTGGTTATATAGTACCTCCAGGAAATTATCATGCGATCGCTTCACTATTAAAATTACTTGCATCTAATTCAAAGGTACTGGAGCAAAAGCGGCAAGCAGCACAGAGTTTTCAAGAAAAAGATTTAAGTTGGGAGCAATATTCAAACAGAGCAATTGAAGAATACCAAAAATTTATCAGATAGATAATACAATTCTCTAAATTTATTAGCTACATAATTGCATGATTTTATCTGAAGATAAAGGGTGTGAATTAACTAAAAGGAGTTGAAATATGCCTAAAGTATCTGTTGTCATTCCTGCATATAATGCTATGTTTTTTTTACCAGAAACTTTAGAAAGTGTTTTGCAGCAAACTTTCACCGATTTTGAAGTATTTATTGTTAATGATGGCAGTTCAGATAATATTGTGGAATGGGCTTCTGATATTGGAGATTCGCGAGTCAAATTAATTTCGCAAGCAAACCAACGTGTCTCCGCAGCACGCAATACTGGTATTGCTCATGCTCAAGGAGAATATATCGCATTTTTGGATGCGGACGATTTGTGGGAGCCAACAAAACTTGAAAAACAGGTACGTTGTTTAGATGAAAAACCGGAAGTAGGTTTGGTATATACTTGGACACTTTTAGTTGATAAAGAAAACAATCCTACAGGTAGAATTTTTGCTTCCCATTTAGAAGGTAATATATGGGATGAACTTCTTGTAAATGACCCAATTGCTAGTGGAAGTTCAGCAATGGTTCGACGTATTTGCTTTGATACTGTTGGGCTATTTGATCGGGATTTAGCTTATGCACCAGATTTAGACATGTGGGTTCGTATTGCTCTTCGTTATCCCATTGCAGTTGTCAAGGAACCTCTACTCCGCTATCGTCAACTTCCTAACAGTTTCTCTAGAAATCGTCAAGGAATGATTAAGGATATTCGCGCAGTTATTGAGAAAACATTTGCATCAGTTTCCTTAGAGCAGTTGTATTTGAGAAATTGGTGTTATGCAAGTATATTCTTTGGTTTAGCATGGTTTTCTGTAGACGATGGAGATTGGAAAAAAGCAATTCATTTCCGTCAGCAAGCTCTTTTACACTATCCTCAAGTACGTTACAGCGAGAAATATCTACGTTTGAGTCTAGCGATCGCAATGATACGTTGGTTTGGTGCTAATGGCTACGATGGAGTACGATCCTTGACTCAAATCTTTCGCCGACGCATGTTTGGTGTGTCAATCTGATAGCAATTTCATCCATTATTAGGAGCTGAACTCAATTAATTTTGCGATCTTATGCTTTTTATTCACCGCAGTAAATAGTTAATAATAATGCACAAAAGTCAGCGTTATTTGAGACAAAATAAATCCTCGAAACAGACTCAAAATTTAACCCCCAAAGTTTATAAGGTAGTGCATCGACCTGAGAGTCAAATGAGGCGTCCGCTTCAATTATTCAAAGAAATGGGACGAGACTTGTTAAGCTCACGAGAGTTGGCTTGGCGGCTCATGATTCGAGATATCAGCGCCAAATACCGTCAGTCATTTTTAGGTATTTTCTGGGCAATTATACCTCCGATTATCATGGCAGTTGGCTTTACCCTTGCCCAAGGAGGTGGAGTTGTCAATCTTGGTGCTACGGACTTACCCTATCCTGCTTACGTCATGTTCAGCATGACATTGTGGCAAACTTTTGTCGAAGCACTGAATGGTCCACCTCAAGCAGTAACCGCTGCCAAAATGATGCTCTCTAGAATTAATTTCCCTAGAGAAGCGCTGATTATTGCCAAATTAGGTGAAGTTTTTTTCAATTTTGGCATCAAACTAATTCTGATTGTGGGCTTGTTTATTTGGTTTAAAATTCCTATAACTTGGAGCGTATTTTTAGCGCCCGTCGCATTAATTCATTTAGTATTGCTAGGAACGTTTTTTGGTCTGCTGTTAGCTCCACTCAGCGCTCTCTATCAAGATTTTTCCATTGGACTAACCTTAATAACTGGATTTTGGCTATTTCTGACGCCAGTAGTTTATCCAGTTCCCAATCATGGCGTATTCGGCACTATTGTCAATCTAAATCCCGTTACACCTTTGTTAGTCACAACACGGGAGTTGGCAACAACAGGTGTAATATCCAATCCTCAAGGATTTTGGATCGCCAGTCTAATTGCAATTGTGGGATTACTTTTAGCTTGGATTATTTATCGTCTAGCGATGCCTTATGTAGTTGAGAGAATGAGTTCTTAATCATGATTGAGATCAATGAGCAAGAAATTTCACCAAAGTCATACAAAGATGATCATGAAATTGTTCTTTCAGTTAACGATGTTTCTAAAAAGTTTTGTCGAGATTTAAAGCGATCGCTACTCTATGGTATTCAAGATATCGCTTCTGAAGTCCTTGGTTTGCGAGAGAAAAACGATATTATTCGACCAAAAGAATTTTGGGCGTTGAAAGACGTTAATTTTCAATTGCGCCGAGGAGAAGCACTTGGTTTAGTTGGTAAAAATGGCAGTGGAAAATCTACCTTATTACGGATGATTGCAGGGTTGATTAAACCTGATACTGGTTTTGTAGAAGTTAATGGTCGGGTAGCACCATTGATTGCTTTAGGTGCTGGCTTCAATCCTATTTTGACAGGGCGAGAAAATATTTATGCCAATATGTCAATTTTGGGTTTGTCAAATAAGGAAATTAATGAACGATTTGATGAAGTTGTAGAGTTTGCTGAAATTGGAGATGCAATTGATGCGCCTGTACAGAGTTATAGTTCTGGGATGGCTGCAAGGTTAGGGTTTGCCAGTGCAATTCATACAAATCCAGATATTTTACTGGTTGATGAAGTGCTAGCTGTCGGAGATATGAAATTTAGAGTTAAATGCTTTCACCGTCTTGCTGAGTTACGCAAAGATGGCACATCTCTAATACTAGTTTCTCACGATCCAAATGTGATATTAACGGCATGTGATACGGCAGTTTACCTTTCATCTGGCAATGTAATTGCATCTGGAGAACCTCATTTAATCATGAGTAAGTACGAAGCTGATCTTTTTTTAAGGGAACAGGCAGAATACTATACAAACGCATTATTCCTACCAGAAAAATCTCAAAATGAAAGTCTAGGATTGGATATTACTTATCTGTGTTTTAAAGATAATCAAGAACAAATAATAGCATCACCAATCTGTGGTCAATCCACTGTTTTTTGCATAGGATATAAAGCTCATAATTATATCGAACATGTAGGTGTCATTATTTTAATTCAAGAAAAATTTGGAGAGGGAGGAATTATTCTCCGATTGAGTAGTTTTAGTGATCAGGTGAAATTTAATCTCATGCCAGAAAGGCAAGAAATTCAACTCCAGATGCCATATCTTAGCTTGAAACCTGGTTTATATATTATGAAAGTACTCATCGGTCAACCTGGACACAATTATCTTGATGCAGTCGAGGTTTTTCAATTTAGAGTTAATGAATATATCAATATGAGTCAATGCTTATTTTATCAGCCAAGAACATGGAAATTAAATAAAAATATTCAAACATAAAAAATGAAATCATGAAAGCTTTACTGATCATTCCATCAATTATACGTGGTGGAGTAGAAGAATATACTTTAAAAATTGCATCAGCATCTGTAATATTAGGTTGGAATGTTCATGTAGCATTTCCAAAATCTGATGGCACAAAAGCTTTAGTTAAAGATTTTATCACAGCAGGTGTACAATATCATCGTTTAGAAATTGATGAAAAACAGTATCATAATCAAGTAATTTTTAAAAAAGATTTACCATACTTTGTGCGAACAATTTTATTACTGCTTAAAGTGAAACCAGATATTGTACAAATTATTCTTCCGTTACCTGAATATTGTTTTGGCAGTATTATGGCTTGTGGATTTCTAAAAGTACCAACTATTGTTCGTTTTGGACTAGTTCCACCTATATGTCAAAATTATAGTCCCAAGAAATTAAAAGCATATGCCTGGGCAAGGAATAGGAATCAAAAATTATTAGCTATTTCCCAAAACAATCGTAAACTTGTGGCTAATTTATTTCAAATTCCTGAACATCAAATACTCTGCATTTATAACGGTGCTAGTATCAAGCCCATTCCTGGCACAAATCAAACAAACTATGTAGAACTCTACACTCAGTTAACAAAGGAAATAGGAATTTCTGAAAATAGCCAAATTCTTCTCACAGTAGGACGCTTACATGAGCAAAAAGGTTACATGGATATCATTCCAATCATTCCCCATATTGTTAAAGAGTTCCCAGATGTGAAATTTGTCTGGATTGGTGAAGGTGAGCAAAGGGAAAAATTATCCAATCAAATACAAGAGTACGGTGTTGAGAGCAAAGTTTTCATTCTGGGTTATCGATCTGATGTTCGTAGGTGGTTGCAAGCCGCTAATCTGTTTGTTTTTCCAACCCACTATGAAGGTGGTCAATCTCATGCGATCGCTGAAGCAATGGCATATGGTTTACCAATTGTTGCCTCAGATGCAAGTGGAATTCCAGAGGTAATTAAACATGGAGTTCACGGTTTGTTATTTAAAACTGGAGATACCTACGATCTGCTTGAGAAATTGAGATGGTCACTCAGAAATCCTGATCCTATGAAGGAGATGGCAAAGAATGCCAAAACACTCGCTCAAGAGTTTTCTGAAGAAAGAATGGTACAAGAAACCCTAGAAGTTTGGCACAAATTGATACAAACTTCTTCTCATAATCTGTAATTGAAGTTTTAACTGATCAATATAGTAAAGTAAAAAGATTATTTTTTATGAGTAATTTAAAAACACAACATGGATTAAATAGACCAATAAAGATCCAGATTATTAGTAGAAATTTTCCCATTAATTATGCAAGTGGTAGTAACATGTATGTACTAGATTTCATACGCTACTTGCAAAAAGCGGGTTGTGAAGTTGGGTTTGTATCGCTTGATCCTTTCCCTGGTCAGAAATTTCCGTGGAGTTTTATTCCGAATGCATTAGCAACAACTGACAAAATATGGATTCGTAATAACTTACGAATTGCTCGTGTTTTACTTAGATTTAACTCATTATCAGATTGGCTTACTGTACCATTACGGTTAGTTTATCTTTACCTTCCCAAACAGCAAAAAAATATTTATCGTGCCGTTCGAGACGCTTTCAAAAGACTACTACAAAAACAAAAGCAGCAGGCGACTACTACAAACGTCCATGTTCGAGAATGGCAGGAGCTTCTAGCAACATCAGAAGAAGTTGATTTTGCTAAAACTCAATTTTATAGGTTTAAACCAGATATTTTAATTGTTAACTATGTTTTTTTAGCTAATATTTTAGATGCCTTTCCTCCCAATGAAACTGCTCTAAAAGTTATCCTCACTCACGATATTTTTCACAAAAGATTTGCTAATTTCAAGAAAATAGGCATTTTCATAGATGCAGGCAATTGGGATTGGCAAGCAGAAGCCATGCTGTTACGCAAGGCGCAGGTAGTGTTAGCAATTCAGAAAGAAGATGCTTACGACCTTAAGCAAATGGCACCAGAGTCTGAGGTGATTTGTCTGCCCAAGGCTGCGGAGGTGAATAATTATCATAATGTTAAGCAAGTACCTGGTCGTTGCTTTTTTGTCGGTAATGCTGTGGATCACAACTACTACGGTCTTAAGTGGTTTCTTGAGGATGTGTGGCTAAGGGTTATAGAGTTAATGCCCAATTCTAGCCTCCACGTATGCGGTAGTGTGTGTGATTTAATTCAAGGAAATTATCCAAATGTTCGCTTTTTAGGTAGAGTAAACGATTTGAAACCGGAATACGAAGCTGCTGAAGTCTGTCTGGTTCCTTTGCTGGCTGGTAGCGGATTGAAAATCAAACTCGTAGAAGCTATGTCCTATGGTCGTGCTTGCGTTTCCAGCAGTGTAGGCGTTCAAGGATTGGGTGGGGCTGTAGGTAGTGCTGTTCTTGTCGCAGATACACCTGAAGATTTCGCAGCAGCCATACACATGGTGCTAACCAAAACAGAAAAGCGCCAATGGATGGAGGAACAAGCTCATAAGTATGCGATCGCCAAGCTTTCTCCTCAAGCAGCCTATCAACCTTTTGTAGATTACATTCACCAATACTTATACCAATTCCAGAAAAAAATGAAACAAACGCGTAGGTTGGGTTGAACGGAGTGAAACCCAACAATTATAAGACTTTGATGTGTTGGGTTACTCTGCGAGAAGCCGCGCAGGGCGCGTCTACGTCCCTCAACCCAACCTACATTCGTATCATATTTTTCGTGAAATGATATTACAGCAAGTACCAATTAAAGCTTAGAGATTCCGACGGTAACAGAACCTAAACTAATTTTTTTAGGAAACACGCCTAAAAGGTAGGAAGCATATGAATATAGTGAACAGAGTACAATTTCCTCAAACTGCTGAAATTTCTGATTTATATTTCAAAGTTTCTAATGATGTATCAATCAATTTTAATGAAGACAAAAACCAAATCATTTTATATGAAGATATTACCATATCTTTGAATACATATTTCAATTCATTATACGAGAAATTCTATACAAAATATACATCGATTCATTCACTCTATTATTTACTGAGATTAGAGGGAGATTTTGAGGTTTGTGCTTATAGAGAAACTTCTGAATCAAGTACAATAGAAGTTATTACCAGTCAATTTTTTAAAAGTTGTAGATTATCAGATTATGTAAAATTTCCCTTGCCATATCTCAAGCAAAATCAAGAAGCTGGTCGGATTTATCTAGAAATAACTTGCTTCAGTCAACAAGGTTTATTTACAGAAGGGTTAGTTATAACTGAACAAGAAAAATATCAGGATGTGTCACTAGCGATCATCACTTGTACATTCAAAAAAGAAGTTTATCTAAAAAAGACAGTCAATACTATTTTGCAAGACAGTTTCTTGCAGGATAAAAATTTCAAAATCTTTGTAGTGGACAATGGCGTAACTCTAAATGATAGTGATTTCAAAGACTATAAAGTTAAGCTTATTTATAATCGCAATGTTGGTGGAAGTGGCGGTTTTACTAAAGGACTGATTGAAGCGCTACAGGAAGAAGTTTATACCCACTTCTTGTTCATGGATGATGATATAGAGTTAGACAGTGAAGCTATTTACAGGCTTTTTTCTTTATATGAGTATGCAAAGAAAGATTTTGCTGTAGCTGGCAGTATGCTCGATTTATACAAAAAACATATCTTATATGAAGCAGGAGCAATATATAACAAATCCATCGACGATGAAGGAAACATTAAGCAAGATAAATTCACTGGCTATCCTCTCAAGCACAATCTTGATTTACGAAATATCACCACACTTACCTCACTGTTGTTAGAAGACAATATAGATTATGGGGGATTTTGGTTTTTTGCTTTCTCTAAAGAAATTGTCGAAAAGATTGGATTACCACTTCCCTTGTTTATCAAAATAGATGACATGGAATTTGGTTTAAGAATCAACGAACATTTTGATAATGCAATAGTGGCTTTTCCGTCTATAGCTGTGTGGCACGAACCCTTTTATGCTAAAAGACCCATTTGGGATTCATACTATTACATTCGCAATCACTTAATAACTAATTCAATTCATAGCTCATTAGAATATGTGAAAACAGTTAAAGCTTTCACACAATCTATACTCTATTCTTTATGTATTTTTGATTACAACTCCGCACAAATGGTAATTAAAGCTTTTGAAGATTATATGCAAGGGCCTAATTTCATTACCAGCAACTATCCAGAGATTCTGCATTCTAGAATTTCGGAACTCAGTAGAAGTTATAAAAACCAAACTATACTGGATAATTCAGTTTTAAAGAGTGAATTTTATCAACTTACTAAAGCCGGAATTTTCCAAAAAATGCTGACTTTGTTAACACTGAATGGTCATTTACTTCCGCAATTTCTAATTAATGATGAGAGTGTGATCATTCGATATAGTGTTAAAGAAAAAGAACGTGATTCTATCTGTAAAGGGTTAGCTAAAAAAAGAATTATTTATGTGATAGACGAAAATCCTAACTCTTATCAGTACGAATTCGATCAAAAAGCTGGTCTTAATATTTTATTTACCTGGTTTAACTCTGCAATTAAGAGTTGTTTGAGATGGTCAAGTGTCAGTGCAGAGTGGAAAAAAGCATTCAATGATTTAACCTCTATGCAATTTTGGCAGAAGTATCTGGAACCTCAAAAGTAAAACAAAGTTTCAACACCCAAACTATGTCAAGCAAGGAGAAGCATCATGAAAGTAGATTGGCTGATTATAGGGGCTGGGTATTCAAGCTGCGTGCTAGCTGAACGGATTGCAACTCAATTAGCACAACGAGTGCTAATTGTGGAACGGCGGGATCATATCGGTGGTAATGCTTACGATTTCTACAACGAGCATGGCATCTTAGTACACAAGTATGGCCCTCATATCTTCCACACCAAGTCTAAAAAAGCCTGGGGTTATCTCTCTCAATTTACTGAGTGGAGACACTACTATCATCATGTGCTGGGAGTAGTAGAAGGAAAGAAAGTACCTATTCCTTTTAATCTCAATTCCCTCTATGCTCTTTTTCCTCCACACTATGCACAGAAGCTGGAAAATTTGCTTTTAGAACACTTCGGTTTTGGAATAAAAGTCCCTATTCTCAAGTTGCGTGAAAGCGCCAGTGGAGATTTAGAGTTTTTAGCTAACTACATTTATGAGAATGTTTTCCTGCACTACACAATCAAGCAGTGGGAATTAAAACCTGAGCAATTGGATAGTGGAGTAACAGGACGTGTTCCGGTTTATATCAGTCGGGATAACCGTTATTTTCAGGATAGATATCAGGCTATGCCAAAACACGGTTATACCGAGATGTTTCGCCGAATGCTGACTCACCCCAACATCAAGGTACTCCTAAACACAGATTATCAGGAAATTATCAATGACATTAAGTTTAACCGGATAATCTGTACCGCACCGATTGATACTTTCTTTGAGTATATGTATGGCGAGTTGCCTTATCGTAGTTTGCGCTTTCAATTTGACACTTTAGAGCAAGAATATTATCAAGAGGTAGGTACGGTCAACTACCCCAACGATTACGACATCACCCGCATTACTGAACAAAAATACTTGTCGGGACAAACTTTACCCAAAACTACTTTAGTAATGGAATATCCTCAAGCTTATGTACCAGGGAAAAACGACCCCTATTATCCTATAACTCGTGAAGAGAATCGTGAACGGCTAGCTCTTTACCTCAAAGAGGTAGATAACTTGAATGGTACGGTAATCTTTGTTGGACGGCTGGCTGAATATAAGTACTACGACATGGATCAGGCTGTGGTTCGGGCGCTTGGTGTGTTCGAGAAAGAAATAGCTAATTTGACATACTCACCGCTCTAAAGAGACGGTGATTCTTGACGCTTTATCGGATGATGCTATCGAAATAGTCTTATTCTTCCTCTGCGTCCGTTTAGAGTTGTGGCAATGCCATATCCCGACTTGTTTATATTTTTTGCAGTCATTTCTTATAGTTTAAGACTTGATTAAAATATAATCATTTTAAAAAATAGAGGAGTAAAAGTCTTTTTTAGACTTGACTCCTCTTTCATCACTTTGGACACCAATTATCACGTTGATAATAGGTTTGACTTTACCTCAAAACCAATATATTCGCATCAATAGTTAACTCTAATCCGACTAAAGTTAGAAAAAATATTAAATTATTAAGTGCTTACATATACGAAAAATGTATTGAATGAACATATTGGTAGCAATAAATATATTTATAGTGAGAACAGCGATAATAAAAGAAAAATGAATATTTTCTAGAGCAATTCCTTGATTATAGGGTTGTTGAAGTTATTCATTTCACAAATATCATCTATAAATTCTAGTCAAATTTTATCAAAAATAAAACTAATTGTATAAGCTACCTCTTTAGGAAGCTGCTATTTAAAACAGATGATTTTATAATCTAAGCTATATCTTGAGAAGAGCAAAACCTCTCTTTAAGCAGCTACTTAAATTTGCCTCAGAAATTCTGGGGCATTTTTATTTAAAAGTATTATTAGTTTAAGAATAATGTTGTTTTAATTACAAAGATAATGTTTATGAATGCCGATTTCTAATTTTGATATAAAATAAATTAATCGCAAATACTTAATAATGTTTTTAGCTTGTTAAAGTAGAAACTAATATTATATTTATGTGATCAAATAAGTTTTTATTTAAAAACTTTCTTAGGAAGTGAAAATATGAAGTTTCAAATAGAATGTAACAGCTTGTTAACAAAAAACCAAATGTGTTTAGTATGCGATCGCTTGTTTCAGACGAAAGCAGCGAGATTAATTGTGTGCAGTGACAAAGGTGACACCTACGGTGATGTTTGTCCTGAATGTATAGCGAGGGGTGCTACTTGGATTGGTAGCCAACTGCAACAGTTCAGATGCAAATTTAAGTGACTTGAGTTAGCTTAAACGCCTTTGTTGAGCGTCTCGCGACAGTCCCCACTCTCAGCGCTTCGCAAGGTGGGGAAGGTTTGCTGTGAAATTGCGAAAACTTCTCAAGGTAATCTGAACGTAGTTAACAAATTTATAAAGATAATAAACCTCGTCCATCTTGAAAAGAGGAGTTTTTCAAAAAGGACATTATGTAGGTTGGGTGGAACGGAGTGTAATCCAACCTACAAAACTACAGTTCTCAAAGTAGACGAGGTTTAGTATAGTCTATCAACTAAAGTAAAGTTTAGTTTCATACTTAATTCACCTATCGCTAGAAGTGATAAATTAATAATTGAAGCTATAAAGCTTCCCTGGCAGACAAACAACAGCCTTGAGTGCAAAAGTTCAATTTAGTTAAGAGGTAAAAAACGCTGTTTAACCATCTGTCTAGCCAACTAACACCAACACCCAAGACGAACGCTAACATTTCCTCAAAATAGTAGTAAATAGAGGGTAATTTAACTGCTTGAATTGCACGACGAGTGTGTAATTGTTCAGTTCAACCCTAATTAGTATCATCAAAGAGAGGAAATAATTCAGCGAATAGAAGCTTGGGTGTTGTTGTTTTGAGAGGATAAGCGATCGCATCGATAGCATCCTAATTTTTTCAAACTCTTACCAATTACCGACACGGGCGGATAGTATAACTGTTCAAGCAAACATGATATGAATCACGACTTTGTGCTTTTCTTGATTGGCGTAGGTGTACTTATCCTGTATCTGATCTTCTCAGCAATGACCGAGATGGGAACAAAACTACCTTGGAAGAAGTAAATCGCATCAAGTTTGGCTAGCACCCGCTCGCTTCACCAGCCAACGATGCAAAATCACCATGATTACTACTAAAGGAATCATCAAAAGTGGAATAATCCCCAA
Organism: Pelatocladus sp. BLCC-F211; assembly: GCF_041928655.1. Taxonomy (NCBI): domain Bacteria; kingdom Bacillati; phylum Cyanobacteriota; class Cyanophyceae; order Nostocales; family Hapalosiphonaceae; genus Pelatocladus; species Pelatocladus sp. BLCC-F211. The sequence continues at coordinate 39,685 of NZ_JBHFLM010000030.1, forward strand.
ACCCACACGAGCTGCAACAGCGCCAACACCCGCCGGAATTCCCGCAGCCCCCAAACTAGCAACACTTGTCATAAAACCAATTCCCGCCGGTACAATTGCAGTAGGTATTCGTTGCGGCATTAACCAAATTGTCAGTGGGAAAATGGGAGCCAAAGCAAAGCCAATTATCGGTAAACTGAATAATTGTTGCGGTAGCAGCCACCAAGCTGTTAAACCGATTCCCAGCAACATCAAAGCACTATCCAAAGTCCGGATTGCACCGAGATATCTCACTACACGCCCTGTAGCTAAACGTCCCAAGGTTAATCCTAACCAATAGGCGCTGACACTATAGCCTGCAAGTATCTCCGGTGTATCTCGGCTTACTGTTTGAACACTGTAAGCCCAGTTACCTACTGAGGCTTCCGTACCTACGTAGACTAACAATAAGAATCCAGCCAACAATACTGTAGGTGTTCTCAAGGCTACATTTAAGTTAGCTGTGGCACTCGTATCTGTAACACTAGTCCGTTTAGTTAGTGGTCTGTAGTTATACACAACAGCCCATAGCATCCCTAGTACTGTTAAACCAACAACGGTAGCAATGACAAAATACACACTCCGCCAATTGAGGTTCATTGCTAGCAGTGTTGTAGCGACAGCTGGGCCTAGTAACGCCCCAATACCATAAAAAGCGTGCAGTAAACCCATTAAATCAGCATTACCTTGGTGGTTAGCAATATACGTATTAATACCAGCATCAATCAAGCCAATTCCTAAACCAAGGAATGTACCTGCTGCAACCATTAATAACCAATAAGGAGAAACAGCGTAGCAAACAAGGGCGCAGGTAAGACAAAAAGACGCTAGTAACAACATCCGCGCCAAGCCAATATGACTGCTAAGAAGACTGCTAGTGAGTGCAGCGAATATATAACCAGAAACTTGGCTAAGAAAAAGTAAGGTGATGGTTGCAGAAGTTAGATTGAATGTGGCTTGGATCGAGGGTATGAGAACACCCAACCCTCCCTCAGTGATACCAATTGCAATAAAAGCGTAGAAAGATAAAGCCACACCAATCCAGCTGGAATTGTTGAACAGCGATCGCAATTTAGATGCCATAAATCCTGATGTTGCTCGCCTTACTTATTTTAAGAATGACATACTTGTTGAAAGTAGTAATTACTCTTCTTCTGACAGCAAATTTTGGATACTTGTTGACTGCGTTATCTTACTGAGTATGTTTGATCTTGTATCAAACAAAATTAGATAAATGATACATATGATACAGTTTTTTCTGCTAATTTAAGGTTTGATGCCTATTGGTCAAGTTATTATCAGTTTATATAATATCAAGCTAAAAACGCGATTGCAAAATCCACAAAAGATTAAAGTAGGAAACGTTGTTTTGATTCTGTATCCGGAGTATGTCGCCGGAAAAACGGGAGTTGTTTGCGCTCGCGAAGTAATTATCAATGAAAAGATGAGCGATCGCTGGCTCATTCAAGTAGAGTCTGAAAATATTGTGGTGTCACTCAACTCAGATGAGTTTCAGTTGACGTCAATCCATTAACATCAATCGTAATGGATCTAAACGCACATACCACGGCATAGGCTTGTCTTTGAATGTTGCCCATTTTTCCTTAAAAACTTCTGCTTGCAGATGGTAATCATGATAATCAGTAGGAGAGGAATGCAACTTCAAGAATAATGTCATCCGGTGTGGAGTTTCAGTAGCTCTTACCAGCCAACATCTAAAAGTATTATTTTGATTAGAGTCATTGGTAAAGGTGATGTGATGGGCGCGAATGCCCACATGAGATAATTCATCGGGGATAGTTTCAAGCACCTGTAGATTACAACCCCAGTCCACAGCTTCTATTTGCCCAGACTCAACAGCTACAGCAGTAGAGAAATTTTTACAGCCTGTTAACTGGGCAGCTGTAACTGTAGTAGGTCGCTCAAACACATCATATCTTGTCCCATGCTGAATGATTTTGCCATCCTCCATCACTAATAGATGTGGACAAACCCGGTAAGCTTCTTCCATGCTGTGTGTCACAAACAGAGTAATCCCTTGGTAATCAGCCAGGGTTTCTATCATTTGTTGTTCTAGTTGACTACGCAGATACGTATCAAGCGCCGAAAATGGCTCATCTAATAGTAATGCTTCTGGTTGACTGGATAAAGCCCGTGCGATCGCTACCCGTTGCTGTTGTCCTCCAGAAAGTTGACTCGGATAGCGATCGCCAAAACCCGACAATTGCACATCTATCAATTGTGATTCTACCTGTTGCTTAGTGGCATTTGCAGACATCTTCTCAGGTAAACCAAAAGCAATATTTTGTGCCACCGTCATATTAGGAAACAGAGCATAATTCTGAACCACAAAACCAATACGGCGTTCTCGACTAGGAACATTAATACCTTGTTCCGAATCAAACAAGACCCTACCATTCAAAATAATCTTGCCTTTAGTAGGTGTCTCAATGCCAGCGATGCAGCGCAAAATCATACTTTTACCTGCACCGGAACCTCCCAGCAAACCTAGAGGCTGGTGATCAGCACTGAAGGAAACTTTTAAATAAAAATCAGGAAGTATTTTTTCGATATCTACAATTAGTCCACTACTTGAAGATTGTGTAACTAACCCAAATAATTCACTCCCTTGTCCCCATTGTCCCCCATGTCCCCCTTGTCCCCTTCTCCTCTCTCCTCTTCTATTTTCTTGCCAATAGTTGACAGCAATGATTCCAGATAAAGAAATCACCATAATAGCGATCGACCAAAACCAAGCTTCCTCTATCGCTCCAGCTTCCACAGCAAAATAAATCGCCATGGGGATCGTCTGCGTTTGTCCGGGAATATTCCCAGCTAGCATTAAGGTTGCACCGAATTCACCCAAAGCACGCGCAAAAGCGAGAGTTGTTGCTGCTAATATACCAGGAAATGCTAAGGGGAAACTGATGCGCCAAAAGATAGTTGATTCAGTTGCACCGAGAGTTCTAGCTACCCGCAACAAATTCTGATCAATTTGTTCAAAGGCTCCCAAGGCAGTTTTATACATTAAAGGTAGAGAAACTACCGTAGCTGCGATCGCTGCACCATACCAAGTAAAAACTATGCTGAAGTCTAATTGCCAACTCTGCATGAGTTTTCCCACCGGCCCATTTTTACCAAAAAATACTAGTAGGATGAAACCGACTACTGTCGGAGGTAAAATCAAGGGTGCAATTAAAATACCTTCAATTAATGATTTACCTTTGCCACGATATCCGAACATCCAGTATGCAGTAGCAATACCAATAAAAAAGGTGATCAAAGTAGCAAGTAAGGATGTTTTCAGCGATATCCAAAGGGGAGATAAATCTTGTGGCATAGTTCTAAAAGGCAGAGTGCAGGAACAAGAAATTAAGGCAAGATAAAGCCGTATTTTTGTAGTACAGTTTTAGCTTGTTCACTGGATAGAAACTGAAGAAAGTCTTTTGCTGGTTGTAGATTTTTAGTTCTTTTTAAAACTGCTAATGGATAGACAATCGGAGAGTGATATTTTTCATCAGCAGCCACGACGACTTTGACTTTATTGGAGATTTTGGCATCAGTCTGGTAAACCAAGCCCGCGTCAGCATTACCACTTTCTACCGCTGCTAAAACTTGGCGTACATTGTTAGCATAAACAAACTTGGGTTTGATTGATTCGTAAATACCCAATTTTTTTAGGGCTTCTTCTGCATATTGTCCAGCAGGAACGCTTCTTGGTTCGCCAATAGCAATTTTCTTGATCTTGGCATCTTTGAGGTTGTTAAAGCTGCTAACACCTGTGGCATTCTGTGGCACGATCAAAACCAAACGGTTTTTTGCTAAAATGCCACGAGTAGCTGCAACTAGTTGCCCTGATTGTTCTAAGGTGTCTATCTGCTTCTTGCCAGCAGAGATAAACATATCTACAGGCGCTCCCTGCTGAATCTGTTGCAGCAAAGCACCAGAAGCTCCAAAATTATATTTAATGTTGACATTAGGTTTAGTTTTTTGGTAGTCAGTCTTAATTTCTTCCATCACATCTTTCAAACTCGCAGCAGCAGACACAAGTAACTCAGTGTTTGACTGTGCTACTACAGAAGAAGAAATAAATGCTAAACCAACTGCTAAAATCAAGCTAGTTAGTGCGATGCCAATAAATGTTAAAAATTGTTTTCTTTTCATTTACAAATCACGGTTTTAGTGCAAGACTCTCTGGTTGGAATTAACAGTTGGTATAATATTACCAACATTATCAGGCATTACCAACCTGATTGGTATTTTTTGCTACCAATTGAGCATTACAGGAAAAACCAAAAATATTGGCAGAAACTCCGCGATCGCAGTTAGCACCCTAAGCCACGCAGACATATTGGCAGTTTCTAGCGATAACCAATTGATCAGTATAAGGAAGTCAGGCTGAAAACCCTTGAGGGACAGCAACGTAGTGATCTGTCCCATTAATTATGATGAGTCGCGGGTGTTCAGATCCCCGACAAATTTTGCGAACTCAGGGATCTATAACCTCAGAACAAAAGGAATGCGGATATTAACCTGAAGTTCCCCCTGGGCAAAAAACGTTGATGCTAGCGATCGCCAACATCTACAAATTGCAGCGTTATTATACTTTTGAACGTTGAATTTTGAATTTTGAATGCTCTTGGTTTTCCGCTCCTTCTAGGGGTAAGAAAACTGTTAAAATCTCTCCATAACGGGGACGTTCACGCACAATCAGTTTTCCACCAATCGCTTGAAACAAATGCTTAGTTGCATTGAGGTTCAAGCTGATTGTACCTGTTTCTGGTTGGAACATCAGTAATTGACCAAGAGCTTTGCGAATCGGTGGTGTACAGGTTGATACAGTTGATGTATCGTTGTCTCCCACCAGAGGTAGAGGTAGTAATTGCAACTTTAGTTGATCACCAGCAGGAATAACTTGCACTTGAATATGGCTACCAGCAGGTAAGTTACGGGTAAAATTTTCCATTAAACCTGTGAGAACTCGATCAAGCATGGTAGGATTACTAACAACAGTCGGCAAATGCTGGGGTAAAACTACATCTAGCTTCAAGTTACGCCGAGTAGCTGCTTCTTGCCAACGGGGAATACTCGCCTGCAACACCTGCTCCAGACTCATTGCAGTTAGTTGAGTGCTTGTCGCTTTACCTGTAGCAGATGTTTCTAGTTCTGCTGCTCTAAACAGCAATTCCATCCTGTCAATTTGCTCGGTACATTCGCGATCAATTATTTTCAATTGCTTAATGACGTTGGCAGGTAAATCGCGCTGTTTCAGCAATAGTCTAGTGATAGTGCGAATGGTTGTCAAAGGAGTACGAACTTCATGAGCAAAAGCTTGCAGCATTTCTACATCAGGTTTTGCTGATGAGGGGTGGTGAGAATTAACCTCAGTTTTTTGACTTCGTTCACCATTTCCTTCTACTGTTTCCTTAGTTGCAGTTTCCCAGCCTTTATTTTCTTGTTCTGGTAATTCTGTGAGCAAAAATTGGCTAAACTGCATGACCATGCGATAATCTGGGGCGGTAGGGTAGTATTTTTGTACCGTCTCTTCTAGTTCAGCAAATAAATCAGGATTGCTCAACATTACCCTAGCGCTCAACGCCCGCCACGCCTGCTGCACGACTTCCGAATCAAAAGAAAATGAGAATGCTTTTTGACCGTTTTCTTCTGTTAGTACTAAAATCAATCTAAATTTTTTCGTAAAAATGAGACAAAACTGTTCATTTGCTAATGGATCTGTTTTTAGCAGAGGTAAAATTGATTCATTGTAAACAGTTGCATCTGCTGCGATCGCAACTTCTTGATCAGACATCTGAAATGGCATTAGTGCCAAACGATTAAACGGTTCTGCTGTAAAAGTTATTGACTGAAAACTTGTAGTTAATTTAGGATGATCAAACAAAGGTGCTGGCGCAGCTAAAATCAATCCTTGTGTTACATCCGTATCAATCGTTTCTAAGGCATTTAATAGCAACTGTTGTGTAGCCGCCACGCAGAAGCGCCACTGTTGTTGAGCCTTAGCAGATGAACAAAAACCCATAGTTGATTTACTATCGGCTAATACTTCGCTCAGACTAGGCAAAATCCATTTGTACACAAGTATTCACCCCTTAGTTCAACAGCGACATCCAGCGTTTAAGGCAGAGTTTTGACTTTCACTACTTTTTCACTGTTACTTACGAGGTTATCGATATTTGCACCATAACGAAAGTCGTATAACCGAACAATACAGGCGCAATTTCCGTTGATGATTGGTCATTTGTCATTGGTCATTGGTCATTTGTCAATAGTCAATGGTTGGTGATTATTTCTCATCTTCCTAAAACAACCTCTCTATTGATAGATCAACTGCTTACACCTGAGAACGATGGAAATCTTCTCAAAACAAGGCAAAACAGTATGTAGTAATCACAAACAAGCTTATTACTTAATTTATGGAGGAGTACAAAATGGTTGTGGGAAAACATCAACGTGCAGTTGGAGTCTTTTCTAACCGTAACGCAGCTGAACATGCGCTCACAGAACTGAGAGATGCTGGCTTTAACATGAATAAAATTTCTGTAATTGTTAAAGACAGCGATCGCACTGGTGATGTTGCTGGTGTTGACACACAAAAAGGTGTCGGTAATAAAGCCGATGAAGGAGCTGCTGCGGGAGCAGTTACAGGTGGTATTTTAGGAGGTTTGACGGGATTACTCGTAGGATTGGGTACTTTAGCTATTCCCGGTGTTGGGCCAATTCTACTAGCAGGCGAATTAGCCACAACCTTAGCTACAACTGCTGCGGGTGCTGGTATTGGTGCAGCAGCTGGCGGGTTATTAGGCGCATTAGTTGGTTTGGGAATCCCTGAAGAACGAGCTAGAGTTTACAATGAGCGCGTTTCTCGTGGTGATTATTTAGTCATGGTAGAAGGTACAGAAGCAGAAATCCGCCGCGCTGAAAGTATTCTCATAAATCGGGGGATCGAGGAGTTTGGTATCTATAATGCACCAGATGTTGCTGATGCTCACGGTGGTTATGTAAATCCTGCAACTTCTGAGGTTGATACTACTCCTACTTATGATCGTACAAACGTTGTTGACAATGATCCCAAGGTAGTTATTGTTGATCGTCGTGATAATGCTCTCTAACTGTTAAGTTTGCTCTTCAACCTTGCACACAGATCAAAATAATTGCAAAAAAAATTTTCAGTTGAGAAAAACAAATGAAAAAACTCATTCCATTCTTGCTTGGTGGTGTTCTGGTTATTGGTGCAGCAGGTTGCGAACCACCCTCTAGAACCAGCACAAATGCTCCTGATAATACCAGTGAAAACGCTAACGCACCAGCGCAAGAAACAGCTCAACAAAACCAACAAGACGCTACCAGCCAAACTCGTAAAGACCAAATTGAGTCAGATATTCGCGCCAGAGAGCAACGTAATAATACGACTGGCGGTGATGCAGATAGAGATGATGATGATCTAGAAAGCGAAGTTCGCGGAAAGCTAGAAGCAAATTTACCAGCTAGCCAATTAACGGTTGATGCGGAAGATGGCGTTGTGAAAGTAGCTGGAACAGTTCCTACTCAAGAGCAACTAAATAAAGTTCCCGCTCTAGCACAACAAATTAAAGGTGTGAAAAGTGTGGATGCACAAAAAGTAAAAGTTGCTCCCGCAACACCAGCACCAAATAACAATCAATAATTCTTCCTAGAGTTTTCTTTGAGCATTCACATTTATTTCAGACAAAAGGTAAAAGGGTAAACGCTGTTCTTTCAATTCCTTTCCCTTTTACCTTTTTCTTTTAACCTATTTTATTTTAACCTATATATATTGCGTAAAATACTAAGATAGTAGGTAATAAATCTATGTCAATCAACCTATGATTACAGAGTGGCAACAAGGCGAATATTCGATCAGTACAGATATAAATCGCTTAGATATTAATACTATACATCAGTTTTTAATGACTTCTTACTGGGCAGAAGGGTTGCCACTTCAAACTCTGAAGCGTTCCATTCAAAATTCGCTTGTCTTTGGTCTATACAAAAGTAAGCAACAAATTGGCTTTGCTCGTGTAATAACAGATTATGCTACTTTTGCCTATATCGCTGATGTATTTATTTTAGAACCTTTTCGTGGTCAGGAGTTAGGCAAGTGGCTGCTCGAAACAATTGTTTCCCATCCAGAATTACTAGGATTGCGTCGATGGTTACTTGCAACTAAAGATGCTCAAGATTTCTACCGTCAATTTGGATTTACTGAACTCAAAAATCCTGATCGCTTTATGGAAAAATGGAACCCGAATGCTTACACTCAGTAAAGTAATGATTTCAAACAATGAGTTTTGATCATACAAAATATTGCCTATTTATTGCTTATAGAAAGTAGCGATTGAAAGCAATTAATAAATCGATACCGACAAGTAAATTCAGAAATACTGTTATTGATGATGGTGCATAAATTTTAGCTATTCTCAATTTTATTAACTTATACTACATTTTTATCCAAATTATTAAGATTTTCCTGCTATATCTAAAGTTAATACCTGAATTTATGTTCAGGTGTCATATATTAATGACTTGAAAGCAAATTTGTTTTGGTGCTTGCTATGACAACTGTGACTCAGATGAAATGCGCTTGTGAATCTTGCCTTTGTATAGTTTCTCTAACTGATGCTGTGATCAAAGATGGCAAGCCTTATTGTGGAGAAAGCTGTGCGAATGGTCATCCCAATGGAGAGGGTTGTGGTCATCAAGGCTGTGGCTGTCATGCATAGCCTAATCAAAAGCAGGGTTAGCAAAAAGTAAATTGGTAGGCTAACAAGGAGATACTGGAATCATCGCTAATTTAGACCCCGGTGTGATGCGATCGCACCAATTAATTAGAAGTTTTGATACACGCAAAATCTCATTGGCACTCTTGAAGTGATGACAACATACGAGTGCCAATTCCAACACTAATTTAACAACATTTACACAATAGTCCTAACAAGATCAATCGACTTTTGATGTAGAGACACCTTCACTTGATTGGGGAACACTAGGCAACTCCAGACAGTATCCAGCGCCATATACTGTTTTGATGTAACGGGGATGGCGAGGATCTGGTTCTAGTTTGGTTCGTAAGTGGCGAATGTGGACTCGAATGGTTTCAATATCATCATCTGGATCGTATCCCCAAACTTCTCTGAGGATTTCACTTGGGGAAACAGTTTGGCCATGTCGCTGAAGCAAACAGTGAAGTAACTCAAACTCTAGATGAGTCAGTTTGACTGTTTGATTAAACCAGATTGCCTCAAACCGTTCAGGAACGAGGGTCAAAGGCCCATAGTTGAGAATTTCACTGTGCTTTGCAGCTTGGGGAATCCGGTCAGTACGCCGCAGTAAAGCACGCACCCGCGCCAGCATTTCCTCAACTTCAAACGGTTTCGTTAGGTAGTCATCCGCGCCAGCGTTAAAGCCTTCTACTTTATCCTGAGTCTGGCTGAGTGCTGTCAACATCAACACAGGAATCTCAGCTGTACGCTCATCTCGCCGCAAGCGCTGACAAACAGTGAATCCGTCTACTCTAGGCAACATCAGATCGAGCATAATCAAGTCTGGCTGGAGTTGTAAAGCCAGCGCCTGACCCTTGATTCCATCTTCTGCTTGGCTGACGTCGTAGCCAGCCATCTCTAAGTTGACGGCAACTAACTCTGAAATTGCTGGGTCATCGTCTATGACTAGAATCCTCGGCATTATTAAAAAATAATTACTACTTATTAAGGATAAATAAGAACCTTTGGGAAATACAAAGATGCTTCATTAGATTATAAAAAATATTTTAAATCTAACATAAAGATTAAAATTCAAAGATTTTAAAAATAAGTCCAAGCTATACTAAATCCTAAAGCGAATGTGTTACTGGTCATACAATCCACCATATTTTTTGCGAAACGGTGTAGCCATGACTCTCTACACCGCCCTTTTTGCTGGGCGTAACTGGGAACAAACGACGAAATACTCAGAGCCGCCCTATCAAGAACAGGTTTTTATCGGTGGACAGAGCGTACCGATTTTTGGTTGGATAGCTATTCCTGAAAACGCTTGCGGTACGATCATAGGAACATATGGTATTACAGGTGAGTTAGAGAATCAATGGTTTCTCAAGCTGCTAGGACGTAAAGCCTACGCCCAAGGTTATGCAGTCGTGTTATTTGATTGGCGCGCTCACGGCAGGACAGCCCAATTATCGCCGATGTTGACCAGCGATGGCTTGTACGAAGGTGAAGATTTTATCCGTATTGCTGCGGCGGCTAAAGCTATGGGATGTCCAGGAAAGTATTGGTTCACGGGATATTCTTTAGGGGGACAATTGGCGCTGTGGGCGGTGGGGGGAGTTGGGGGACATGGGGGAGTTGGGGGAGAGAAGACTTCTGTATTTTTAGATTTAGAGAGTTTGGGTTTAGAGGAAAAAGAAATTGGTGGTGCGGCGGTAATTTGTCCCAGTCTGGATTCTCGGCGATCGCTTTCCTATTTAGTTAAGCATCCTTTAGGTCGCTATCTGGAAAAGGCGATCGCGCGTAATCTCAAAAAACTGGCGTGGCAAATTTATGCAGATCATCCTGATAGTATTGACCCAGAAGCGATCGCACGAGTAAATAGTATCTGGAGTTTTGACGAAGAATTAGTCATAGAACGCTTGGGTTTTCCCTCAGTGGAAGCCTATTATGACACCAGCAGTGCTTTGCAGTTACTACCAAATCTGCAAAAACCGACTTTGATTATTTATGCTGAAGATGATCCTCTTTTTGATCCAGCGATCGTACCTGATTTACAATCAGCCTGTGCTGCTAATCCCATGATAGATTTATTACTCACCCGTTACGGTGGTCATGTAGGTTACATCAGCAGTAGAGATTGTCAATACCAAGCACAAGATCCTGATCCTTGGTGGGCATGGAATCGAATTTTAGAATGGCTTCGTAGTTAGGATTTTAGCCCTTTATGAGTGCTTAAGCGTACCCTACCCTACAGGAACGCCTTACGGGGTATGGGAAGCCGCTACCGCGTCTACACTACGAAACCAACTTGCGTTGACTTGCCAGACCACTAGTCCCAAGATCGATAAAATGTACTATCTTTCCAGATACTGGCAGTGCGTTGTTCAATTGCTGCAAGTTGGTTAGAAGTTAAGGGTTGGAAAGAACGTGCTGCTTTCACATTTTCTTCTAGCTGTTGTACACTATCAGCTGAAATTATGCAACTATGAACCCCTGGTTGAGACAAACTATATCCTAAAGCTTGCTGTATATTTTTCAAACCACCTGGTTGAAACAACTTCCCGTAAGCAGGAACTTTCATTGCAATCACACCTAAGTTTTGTTGCTGTGCTAGGGGTAGAACAACAGGAATAAACGGATGTGAATGGTGTTTATCAACAGCATTGATAGGGATCAGAGTTGTGTGGAATTGAAAGCGACGTAGTCCTTCGGCTATAATTTGTGGGTCACGGTGTCCGGTGATACCTACAAATCGCACAATTTTTTGCTGCATAGCTTCTTCTAAAGCTTTAATAGCACCAGAACTACTAAATAAAGTATCTATTTCTTCTGCGTAAGAGACATGGTGCAATTGCCACAAGTCAAGATAATCTGTATTGAGGCGTTTCAGTGAACTCTCTAGTTCTCGCCATGCTTCATCTCGGTCTCTTTTACCTGTCTTAGTAGCTAAAAACACATTTTGCCGATAAGATGGCAGTACTTTGCCTAAATAATCTTCATTTGTCCCGTAACTGGCAGCAGTATCAAAGTAACGAATACCGAGTTCGAGTGCTTTTTCAATAATATCCACAGCATCACGTTCTCGATCCTGTTTGTCTAATGGTGTTTTTGCACTTGCGCCTCCCAAACCGAAAATGGGAACTTTTACCCCTGTGCGTCCTAGCACTCGTTCTGGCATCAGGGCTGGTAATTTAGTAGGGTTGGAAGTATCTTTTTCCAAGGCATTTGCTCCCACAATACCACCAGCAGCAGCCACGCTGGTCATTAAGAAATTGCGCCGTGTTGTTTTTCCTACCATAGTTCTTTATTGACCAAGACTTCTTTGATGGTACAAGCGCTTACACCCCTTTGAACAAGCGATCGCCTTCCATCTCAACCTCAAACTACCCCATGTTCCTTAAACCAAGCCTGGAGACGTTTCCAACCATCTTCAGCCGCTTCCTTTTGGTAACTTGGACGGTAATCAGCATGAAAGCCGTGGGGAGCATTTGGGTAAACAACTATCTCAGATGGTTGTTTGGCTGCTTTTAAAGCTTGTCGCATTTTTTCAACTGTACTTAGGGGAATACCTTCGTCCTTACCTCCATACAATCCTAGTACAGGGGCTTTAAGTGAGGCTGCAACATTGATGGGATATTGAGGCTGAAGTGGTGTAGATTCACCGACCAAACGTCCATACCAAGCAACTCCAGCTTTCAGCTTAGGATTATGGGCTGCATAAAGCCAAACAATTCTTCCACCCCAGCAAAAACCTGTAATTCCGAGACGGTTCACATCGCCTTTTGATTTTGCTGCCCAAGCAACGGTTGCATCTAAATCAGATAATACTTGAGCATCAGGAACTTTTGACACCACTTTACTAATAATCTCTTGAATATCATTGAGTTTAGAAACATCTCCCTGACGAGCATATAATTCTGGGGCGATCGCTAAATATCCCAATTTGGCAAAGCGACGGCAAATATCCTGAATATATTCGTGAACACCAAAAATTTCCTGAACTACCAAGACAACTGGAAAGTTAGTACCAGAAGCAGGTATAGCCCGGTAAGCAGGAATAGTACCATCAGCAACAGGAATTTTGACTTCACCTGCAACTAATCCTGTGGGACTTGTTTTGATTGTTTGAGCAGTCACAGGATGAGTTGCGACAGCGAAACCTGTTGCTAGGGATGCCATGATGAATGTTCTTCTATTCAAATTCTTAGGCATAATTCTGATGTGCTTGGTGTCCGTTTAAAAAATACCTCGATTTTATCTAGTCGCGTATCGACTGTAAGTAGTAATGTGATGTGTACTACTAAATTAGTATGAGTGCGATCGCTTTTTAAAGCATTCTATGTGCTATCATTCACAGGTCAATATTTGCTATCCTTAAGTTAAATACTTGCGAAAAAATCACAAATATATTTTTTAAGCATCAAGTGCTACCATGCTCATCGAGTTCAGTGTTGGCAATTATAGATCATTTAAGCAAATAGTCACCTTTAGTATGGTGGCTGCAAACATTGTGTCTAAAGATAAGAATCTCGATGAAAATAATGTATTTCAGGTTAACGAGGAACTTCATTTACTTAAAAGTGCGGCCATATATGGAGCAAACGCTAGTGGCAAAAGTAATCTTGCTAAAGCACTCGGTTTTATGGCATGGTTTACAGTCAATTCTTCCAAATAAACTCAAAGTACAGAAAAAATATCCGTAGAGTCATTTAGTTTAAGTACGGAAACTGAAAATGAGCCATCTTTTTTTGAAATTGCCTTCTTAATGGATAAGCGAAAGTACAGATATGGTTTTGAAGTAACTCGTGACAGAGTAATTTCAGAATGGCTGTATTATGTACCAACTTCAAGAGAAACAAAACTCTTTGAACGTCATGAAAATGATATTAGGTCTTGGGCTTCCAAAAGATTCAAGGCTGATGGCATACAACAAAAAACTAGACATAATGCACTTTTTTTGTCAGTTTGCGCTCAGTTTAATGTTGAAATAGCTGAAAAATTTTTAGATTGGTTTAATCAAAGATTGAACCTTATTTCTGGGCTTGATGATAGAGGATACCGTGGTTACACAGTAAATTGTCTATTGAAAAATCAAGATAGGGACGAAATTGTTAAACTAATTAAAAAGTTGGATTTGGGTATTAAGGAGATTGAAGTTACAGAAAGTAAATTATCTCCCGATATTCTTCCTGAAGCAATGCCAGAGGAATTGAAAGAATTCGTTATAAGTTTGGGTAAAAATGGGAAAGTAAGAACAGTCAGAACTGCCCATCCAAAGTATGACCAAAGTGGAAATCAAATTTCTCTGGAATTATTTGATTTAGAAAATCAAGAATCAGAAGGAACACAAAAGATTTTTGCCATATCTGGGCTTCTCGTAGATACCCTCAAAGAAGGTAATGTGTTAATTATTGATGAATTTGATGCTAGGCTTCATCCTTTAATAAGTCGGGCTATTGTTGAGTTATTCAATTCTCAAGAAGCGAATCCTAAGAATGCCCAATTAATCTTCATGACCCATGATACTAATTTACTAAGTAATACAATTTTTCGCCGAGATCAAATTTGGTTTGTTGAGAAAAATCTATATGGTGCAACAGATTTATATTCTTTAGTTGAATATAAAGTTCGCAACGATGCTTCCTTTGAAACTAACTATATCAAGGGTAGATATGGTGCTATTCCCTTCATAGGAGATTTGCGTCAGTTGATGAGCATCTCTCATGAATAAGAGGAATTTACAACACAATAATAAACACTCACGAGGAGCTTCTTATCGAGGTTACTCACGCAGAAAGGTTGATGTTCGAGAGTTGAGAAAAAGGTTTCTGATAGTCTGCGAAGGGGAAGAGACTGAACCTAACTACTTTAGAAGCTTTCGTACTCCAGGACTAGTTATCGCTGTTCATGGGATAGGTGCAAACCCTAGCCGCTTGGTAGAGAAAGCAAAAGAGCTACACAGCCAAGATGAATATGATCAGATTTGGTGTGTATTTGATCGAGACTCATGGTCTAAACAAGACTTTAATAATGCAATACAAAATGCTAAAGTTCAGGGCTTTGATGTTGCTTACTCTAATGAAGCTTTTGAATTATGGTATATCCTACATTTTGAATACTTAAACACTGGTCTTCCCCGTGAAGAATATAAAAAGAAGTTGAGTAAACTGACTCGTCGCTTCCTGTTCTCTCAGTGTTTTATTTTAGGACTTGCGATTAATAGATATTTTTTTAACCACAAAGGTACAGATAACACAGAGAAAAATTAGAGATTTTATGAGTATTTTGACGGGAGTATTAACTCTTGTATGAGTATCATATGTAGATATTTTTCAGATGTCCAATATATATTTATTGATAATTGAAACTTTTAAAATATTAAAACGATGGAACTGCGACATCTGCGCTATTTCATTACTGTGGCGGAAGAACTACACTTCAGCCGAGCTGCTGAACGATTACACATAGCGCAACCACCTTTAAGTCAGCAAATTCACCAACTGGAAACTGAGTTAGGGGTGGAATTGTTTGCTCGCAAAACTAAGCGACAGGTACAGTTGACGGAAGCAGGAAGGGTATTTTTACAGTCAGCTTATCAACTGCTGGCGCAACTTGAGCAGGCGATTGAGTTAACACGGCGCACTGGTAGGGGTGAAACAGGACAATTGCGGGTAGGATTTATTAGTTCTGTAACTTATGATGTCTTACCTGCTATCTTGCAAGCTTTCCGCCAGCAGTTTCCGGGGGTGGAATTAATATTGCAGGAGTTAACGACACCAGAACAAGAAAAGGCTTTGCAAAATCATCGTCTTCAAGTTGGTTTTGTACATTTACCTTTAGAAGATGATAGTTTTGCTTGGGAGTGTATTCAGCAAGAAAATTTGGTTGTGGTTTTACCTGCAAATCATCCTTTAGCTAAACAAGAAAAAATTGCAGTGCGATCGCTTGCGGAGGAATTGTTTATTTTATTTCCGCGTCATTTGGGAATTGGACTTTACGACAAAATAATGGCTTTGTGTGAGGAAGTTAATTTCACACCAAAAGTTGCTCAAGAAGCTATTCAAATGCAAACAATAATTGGGTTAGTTTCGGCTGGAATGGGAATAGCAATTGTACCTGCTTCGTTGCAAAATCTGCAACGTCAGGGTGTTGTGTATCGAGCGATCGCTCAAACAACACCGTTCGTAGAAACAGCTGTGGTGTGGAAAAAAGAAGAAATCACACCAGTAATGCAGCAATTTCTGACTGTTGTTAAGGAGGTAACAAGCCGTGAACTAAAGTTATAAATCAACAACTTTTTCATCAGCTTTTTGATTAAATTGGCGGGCGACGCATGAAACGGCCAATCATAGATCCACAACGCAGAGCAAATTTATTCCATGAGTATGTTGCTTGTGAATAAACTTGAATGGGTGTTTGAGTATGTCGCCAATATACTTTATCAGTTATGCTAGGAGGACTACCCCTCAAAGCATCAATAATCAATTTTTTCCGCCACGGTTTGATGCAAGCTGCCGCATGAGACATGATATTACCACCAGGCAGAAAGTCCATTCCCTCAGGACCTACTGTACTTAGTGGATAATTAGTCAACATTAGTGTTAAGTTTAAATAAGTTTGGTCACCATCAAGATAGGGATAATTATCAAATATTCTCGTAGAAAAAACATCATTGATGTCCGAGTGTCGTGCTGCATCTCCAATTTCTATAAGTTTCTGCCACAGTAAAAGGATAGACTTATACTTTTGAGGAACACCAATAAAGCCACTATTATAATTGCGATCTAACTGACGTTCGCAAACAAATTCATTACTTTTGGCAAATTCTTTCCAAGCCAAGCGCCTCGGATGATCTGCTGGGACATGATACCACATATCACCACACAGAGCTATGCCACGGCTTACCCACTTTTGATAAAAATCCCAACTAAACTTATTTACAATATCAGGGTCAAAATAAAATAAGGCGTTAACTTCTGGGCAATATTTGTCTAACAATTGATACATGAAATCGGGTTTATAAAAACCGAAATGTTTTGAGGTGTTTAACTTTACAAAACGGATTGCACAAGCTTCTGCCACAGAAAACTCTTGATACTCTTGTTCATCTTTTAGTGGTTTAGCCCAAGGTGGCAAATGCCCACGATACCCGACCCAAACTATACCACGAAAGCCATGATTGTATATAGAATTAGTTAAAATTGCGACACCGTAGTGGTAATCACCTTCATATAAAGTACAGACTGCTGTTTGCATAAATAAGTTAAGCCTTTTTCCTCTTCAACACGATAATTTCCTTAAAGGGTTGTCTTGCAAAAGTTTATTAAGGACAGAAGAAGCACTTGATATACACCTGCTTATGCATCAACCCTAACAATTTGAGCAACGAACTTTTCTAATTGTAACTAATGGAAATTTTGCTGCTTAAAAATGAGGAAAACTATGAATTGCACCATAAAATCCACTAGATGTGCAACGCGGTAAGTAAATTCAGGTTAAGAGAAGAAACCTTCTTAATCTCCGTGTTGTCAAAATCAAAATGTGCAAATTTAAACGAAAAAAACTCCACCGATCAATCGGAAATTAGAGACTTGAAAAAAGATTTATAAATTCTGACTTCAAAGGCGGTTTGAGAATTCCATTCACGGGTATTGCATTTAAATGGGTTTAAATAACTCTTAAATACTCAGACATAATTAATACACACATTGTTTTCCCATTCCCTATTCCCTGTTTCCCGTTCTCTATTTCCACCAAAATTTTAAATTAGATACAACGGTTGCCAAAATGATGATTTTCGTTACAAAATTTGGAGCAGCAACATTATTTTGATTACTTTTATGTAGGAAAATATCATAGAATAAATCACTGATTCTCTGCTATAATTTACGCTCAAAAAACAGAGAAGTAACTATAGTTTTTCGGTTATTAATTATGCCAAAAAACAGACACTTTAGCTACAAATTGAATTTTTCCAAAAAGACTATTTTGAACAACTTTACAAAAATAATTATGAGCAAAATAGAGTCAGAAAAGCAGACTGATGATTTGTGCTTGGAGACGACTAATGGTAGCTCTTACAGAGAACCCTCAACATAAACGACTTACTATACAAACTGTCGAAATCGCTCCTAACACAACAGCGATTCGTTCGCTTGATTGGGATCGCGATCGCTTTGATATTGAATTCGGTCTACAAAATGGTACAACTTACAATTCATATCTGATTAAGGGCGATCGCATCGCCTTGGTGGATACTTCTCACACCAAGTTTCGCCACCTATATTTAGAGACTCTTAAGAAACTGGTTAACCCGAAAGCAATTGATTACATCATTGTCAGTCATACAGAGCCAGATCACAGTGGCTTGGTTGAGGACGTTCTACAATTAGCACCCAGAGCCACTGTCTTAGCATCGAAAGTTGCACTTCAGTTTCTGGAAAATTTAGTTCATGATCCCTTCTCGAAGCGAATTGTCAAGAGTGGCGATCGCGTAGATTTAGGTCAAGGTCACGAAATTGAATTTGTGAGTGCGCCTAACTTGCACTGGCCAGATACTATCTTCAGCTTTGATCGCAAAACCCAAACTCTGTTCACCTGTGACGCTTTTGGGATGCACTATTGTAGCGATGACACTTTTGATGTCAACTTAGAGGCAATTGAACCCGACTTTAGATTTTACTATGATTGCTTGATGGGGCCAAATGCTCGTTCGCTGCTGAATGCGATGAAAAAAATGAACGAGTTGGGCAACATTAAGATTATTGCTAATGGTCACGGGCCTCTACTCTACCATCATTTGGGTATACTCAGAGAGTGCTACCAAGGTTGGAGCCAAAGACAAGCCAAGACAGAGACAATTGTCGGCATGTTTTATGTCTCTGATTATGGTTATGGCGATCGCATTGCTCAGGCGATCGCTCATGGAGTCCAGAAAACTGGCGTCGGGATCGAAATCATGGATCTGACAACAACAGAGATCCAAGAAATTCAAGAATTAGCAGGTCGTTCATCTGGCATTATTGTTGGTATGCCGCCAACTGCTAACGCTGCGGCGCAAGCTGCGATTAGTGCGCTTTTAGGTGTAGTCAAAGAAAAGCAAGTCATCGGATTTTTTGAATGTTACGGCGGTGACGATGAACCCATCGATCCCCTACGTAGAAGATTCGTTGACTTTGGCGTCAAAGAAGCTTTCCCTGCAATTCGTATTAAAGAAACTCCTTCCCCAATCACCTTCCAACTGTGCGAAGAAGCGGGTACTGATTTGGGACAAATGCTAGTCCGCGAACGCAACATCAAACAAATTAAGTCCATCGACGTTAATTTGGAGAAAGCACTAGGTCGGGTTAGTAGCGGACTCTATATTATTACTGCCAACAAGAACGGTATGCAAGGAGCAATGCTGGCTTCCTGGGTAGCACAAGCTAGTTTACAACCTTTAGGATTTACAGTTTCTGTCGCTAAAGACCGAGCAATTGATTCATTGTTGCAAATCGGCGATAAGTTCGTCCTGAATGTGCTGGAAGAAGGAAACTATCAAGAACTGAAGAAACATTTCCTCAAGCGTCTGCATCCTGGTGCAGACAGATTTGCGGGAGTTAGAACTCAAACAGCTAAAAACGGTTCTCCAATTCTCACAGACGCTCTGGCTTACATGGAATGCGAAGTCAAGAGCAGCATGGAATGCAGCGACCACTGGCTATTGTACTGCACCGTCACCGATGGTCGAGTTTCCAAACCCGACGGACTAACAGCAGTTCGCCATCGTAAGGTAGGCAATTATTACTAAGAAGGCCAACGGGGGACAAGGAGGACAAGGGGGACAATGAGGACAAAGAGGACAAGAGAAAAATATGTTGTCTTATCTCCCCCCTCTCCCTTGTCTCCCTTGTCTCCCTTGTCTCTCTTGTCTCCCCCTTCCACCTTGTCCCCTATCTCCAAAAATTCCCTCCCCTCACGTAAATACCTATGACCAATCCTAATCCTCGCGACGTGCAGGTTTTACCAATTGCGACAAATACAACTGTGCTGCGCGCGCGCAGTTGGACACGCCTGCGATTTGAAATTGAATACGCACTAGCTAGAGGCACAACCTCTAATTGTTATGTAATTAGTGGTGAGAAAGTAGCAGTCATTGATCCACCCCCGGAAACTTTTAGCTTAATTTATTTAGATGCACTCAGGCAGTGTTTGAATGATTGGGAACGGTTGGATTATGTGATTCTTGGTCATTTTAATCCTAACCGCGTCGCCACAATCAAAGCACTTTTAGATTTAGTTCCTAAATTGACTTTTGTTTGTTCGCTTCCCTGTGCTGCGAATTTACGCGCAGCTTTCCCCAATCGCGAACTGAAAATTATTTCCATGCGGGGGAAAGAAACTCTGGATTTAGGTAAGGGTCATATTTTGAGATTCTTTCCGATTCCCAGCCCGCGCTGGCCGACGGGACTTTGCACTTACGACGAACAAACCCAAATTCTCTACTCGAATAAGCTATTTGGGGCGCATTTGTGCGGTGATGAAGTTTTTGATGAAGACTGGGATCTTCTTAAAGAAGATCAGCGCTACTATTTTGACTGTTTGATGGCTCCCCATGCTACTCACGTGCAAGCTGCTTTGGAAAAATTATCAGAGTTGCAAGTGAGAATGTATGCTACTGCTCACGGGCCATTGATTCGCTACGGCTTGTTGGAACTAGCCAAAGCCTACGAAATTTGGAGCAAGTCACAAACTGAACGTGAAATTACCGTTGCCTTGCTTTATGCTTCAGCTTATGGTAACACGGCAACTCTGGCACAAGCTTTTGCTTTGGGATTGACTAAAGGTGGAGTCGCAGTCGAATCAATTAACTGTGAATTTGCTGAACCTGATGAAGTTCGTAGTGCAATTGAAAAATGTGATGGCTTTATTATGGGTTCTCCCACTATTGGTGGAAATGCACCTACGCCCATTCACACAGCTTTGGGTATTGTTCTCGCCGTTGGTGACAACAGCAAATTAGCTGGTGTCTTTGGTTCCTATGGTTGGAGTGGCGAGGCTTTTGATTTAATTGAAGGTAAGCTCAAAGATGCTGGTTATCGATTTGGGTTTGAAACTTTAAAGGCCAGATTTAAACCCACCGATGTCATGCTGAAAGAATGTGAAGAAATGGCGACAGATTTTGCCCAAAGCCTGAGAAAAGCGAAAAAACCACGTTTGACTCAAGCTGCTGCAAGCCAGATGGAACAAGCTGTTGGGCGAATCGTTGGTTCTGTTTGCGTCGTCACAGCCAAGCAAGGCGAAGTTTCTACGGGGATGTTGGGTGCATGGGTATCACAAGCAACTTTTAATCCACCGGGAATTACTGTGGCGATCGCCAAAGAAAGAGCGGTTGAATCGATTATGCATACAGGCGGTAAATTTGTTTTGAATATCTTGGGTGAAGAAAATTACCAAGATTATATGAAACACTTCCGCAAAAACTTTGCTCCTGGAGAAGATAGATTTAAGGACTTTTCCACAGCAGTTGCAGATAACGGTTGTGCAATTATCACCGACTCAATCGCTTATCTGGAGTGTTCAGTTAACAAACGCATGGAATGCGGCGATCATTGGGTTGTGTATGCGATCGTAGACAATGGTAAGTTATTGCAACCGGATACCGTGACAGCTATGCATCATCGCAAAGCGGGTAGTCATTATTGATTTGATCGGTTTGTAGTAAGCAATGCGCGTGCTTAAATATTTGAGGACTAAAGTCCTCACTACAAACCTGATAATACACATTCCCCAGGTGCGATCGCACTCTCACTACAAAACGAGCGATCGCACAATACGTATTGGAGTTCTAAACTCGGATGTTGAACCTTTAAACTCAAAGTTTCTCGTTCCAAGTGGGAAAGTTCTCGTTCCAAGTGAGAATGTTCTTGTTTCAAGTGGGAAAGTTCTCGTTTCAAGTGAGAATGTTCTTGTTTTAAGTGAGAATGTTCTTGTTTTAAGTCAATACGGTTCAGTTAAGGCTAAAAACTAAAACTAGCGTAGGTTGGGGAGCCAGTGCGTTACGGGGGTCCCAAGAGTTGTAGCACCTGGCGTTTGAGGAACGTAGACGCGCCCTGCGCGGCTGATCGCAGAGTAACCCAACAAAGCCTTGATAATGTTGGGTTTCGTTCCTCAACCCAACCTACATTTCTTCTTAACTGAACCGTATTGTGTTTTAAGTACGATCGCTACATTGACACATCACCAGCAAACTATTGCTATACCAGATTGATATAAATTGAAAAGTTTAACAGCGAATACCTGACATGACAAGCCGCCTCCCCAGGTGGCTTTTTATGTGCGATCGCATTTATCGCGTTAAATTTTTAATGTATTGGCTTGTATAGGAATCATATTTGATTTCTGAAAAGAACTACGAGATAATACGGAGGGGTATATATGTCTAGCAGCGAACAATGATAAACCAGCATCTACAAGCCGCGATCGCAGAACTACAAGAATTTATAGATTATCGCCCAGATGCAAACAATCTAAAAATAAGCTCTACCTAAGATTTGGGTTTTGAGAAGAGCAATTGCAGAAAAGAAAAAGTCAAGGAGCTATACTCCTTGACCAATATTCAATCAAGTTTTACAACACACAACCACACATAACTAGTGAGGTCTACAACTATGTTAAATAAATCATAAGCTTTAGTCCATTATACATGCCTTAAATTGCTATTTTTTTAGTAGAGGCGATCGCAGCGGCACTGTAAACATGCTTATTTTATAGGTTTGTAGTTAAAAAACGTAAAAAACTACACAATAACTTGATAGAGGGACTATTATATAAACCCATTGGTTATGAGATTTCGATACCTCAACATAAAAGTACCCAACGAGGGTACTGTGACTGAGCAATAAACCTGCTGACAATAACAAAGTAGGAACACAAAACCAAAAACTCTAATCGCTTTCACACTAGAGTTAAGACCAGTATTTGCCATTACTCTATTGAATACAAAAGGAGAATATGTTGTATGGCTCGAAATAATAAAAGACCATTAGGATTTGGGTGTGAGCATCAACAATACTCAAGATGTCCTATTTGTTGTGTTGTACCACCTCACATGCTAGAGAAAATCGTAGTAAATGGTAATGAGCAACAACGTAATTGGGCATTTCATACCTTAAATATTTCGTCACAATTTCGAGGACGGCGAAATGTAGTAGGTGCAGTCAATTTTGCAGTTTCCCCTGGTGAAAAACGCCGCACTATCTACGATGCTAAAGGCACTGAACAACTCCCTGGTACACTGGTACGTGGTGAAGGCGATCCTCCTTGCAACGATATTGCAGTTAACGAAGCTTACGATAGTGCTGGAGCTACCTACGATTTATATTATGAGGTGTTTGAGCGTAATTCTATTGATGATAAAGGGCTGCGTTTAGACTCTACCGTGCATTACGGTGTTAAATATGATAACGCCTTCTGGAATGGCGACCAAATGGTTTATGGTGATGGAGATGGTGAAATATTTCAACGTTTCACTAAATGCATTGATGTTATTGGTCATGAACTAACCCATGGTGTTACCCAGTATGAAGCTGGGTTGCAATATTATGGTGAATCTGGAGCGCTCAATGAGTCATTCTCTGATGTATTTGGCTCATTGGTAAAACAATGGGTTAAAAAACAAACTGCTCAAGAGGCTGACTGGATTATTGGAGAGGGTATCTTTACAGATAAGGTGAATGGTGTAGGTATTCGTTCCATGAAAGCGCCGGGAACAGCATATAATGATCCAGTCTTAGGTAAAGATCCCCAACCAGGACATATGAATAATAAATATACTGGTTTTGAAGATAATGGGGGAGTACATATCAACTCAGGTATTGCCAACCGTGCTTTTTATTTAGCAGCAACAGAAATTGGCGGTTATGCTTGGGAAAAAGCAGGAAAAATTTGGTATGTAGCTTTACGCGATCGCCTACGTGCTAGAACTAACTTTAAACGCGCTGCGAATACAATTATTCAAGTTGCTGGTGAACTATATGGTAACGGAAGTAAAGAGCAGAATGCAGTGCAAAAGGCTTGGAAAGAAGTAGGAGTAATTTAAAATTATGAATTATGAATTATGAATTATGAATTATGAAAAATTAAATTTCTAATTTATAATTCATAATTTATATTTTGTCGTTATATTTTATTGTTAAACTGGGAGATAAAGCTTTATCTTCCCAGTTTTTTTTATAGCAAAAGCTAGTACTACGGAGAGGAAAATGCGGATATTACTTCAGCGTACAGGTGGTTTTGCCGGAATAAGTAAGAAAGCTATTGTTGATACTGCTAATTTGTCTTCTGAAGAAACTCAGCAACTATCTCACCTATTGGAAACCGCAAATTTTTTTAATTTACCTACAGTAATTAATGCTCCAAGTAACCAAGCTGACCGTTTTCAATACATTTTAACTGTGGAAGAAAATAATCAACAACACACAGTAAAAGTAAATGAGGCCGCACTACCAGGAACTTTAAAACAAATTATTGAATGGATAAATGCTAGAGGGAATTAAAAAAAATAATTATTGAGATTGGTAATTGGTAAGAATTGAATTCAGGGAATATTTTATAATTTCAAAGAGTATCCCAACTTTTACCTTTATAACCATATTGAAAAATTTCTGGATGCAAAATTTCTGCCATCATTTCTAATGAATCTACTAATCTTGGGCCTGGACGATTGAAGTAAGAATTACCATCAGTTATGTAGACTCTACCAGTTTGATTAGCATGTAAATTCTGCCATTCAGGCCGTTTAGTCAACAACTCGGTATCCTGGCGAGTGCGATTTAAATCAAAGCCACAAGGCATGAAAATAATTATATCTGGATTGCTCGCAATCAAATTTTCCCATTTTAACTGTGTTGCAGCGTGACCCGTGACGCTAAATAAAGGCTCTCCACCTGCGAAAGTAACTAATTCAGGAATCCAATTACCAGCAACCATTAAAGGATCACTCCACTCAATACAGGCCACTTTGGGCAATTTTTCTGTTTGGGAAAGTCCTTGTGTTTTTTGAGCGACTATTTTCACACGAGCTTCTAAATTTTCTAGCACCTTGATCGCATCTACTTGCAAAGTGTTAGCTACTCGCTCAATATCAGCCCAAACATCCCTAAGAAAATTAGGTTGTAAGGAAATTATTTGCGGTTTTGCTTGAGTCAGTTCAGCTACAGCTTTTTCCACTTCTGATAAACTAACAGCACAGACATCACATTGATCTTGGGTGACAATGTGAGTGGGTTGTAGTCGCTCTAAAATATCCGTTTTGATTTCGTATATACTGAGGGCAGATTGTATTAATTTATTAACTTCGTCGTGGATTTCACCACTAGAGACATTGGTCTTGAGTCTAGGTTGAGTACATATAGGACGATCTTGGATTTCAGGAGGGTAGTCACACTCATGCGATCGCCCAACAACAGCATCAGTTAAACCCAGTATGGCTAGAATTTCAGTTCCACTGGGAATTAGGGAAACGATTCTCAGGTTGCTATTGCTCATCGCTTTATCCCGACAATAGTTGCATATAGCTTAATTGTCTCAAAATCACAAAAGCTTTGTATCTGCCTGTGGGTGGGACACACAGAGAGATGGAAAATCATAAATTTTTAAAGCTAGATCCAAATTATAAGATCCCCAACTTTTATCAAAAGCCGGGGATGTTGTTTGAATTTTCAAGTTCTGAACTCGAAATTTCTCGTTTCAACCGAGAAGTTTCTTGTTTCAAACCTGGAATTTCTTGTTTGAAAGCAGGAGTTTCAAGTTCTGAACCCGAAATTTCTTGTTTCAACCTTGGAGTTTCTTGTTTCAACCCTGAAGTTTCTCGTTTCAACCTTGAAATTTCTCATTTCAACCTTGGAGTTTCTTGTTTCAAACGCGATCGTAAGAGCCAAGGTACTGGATAATAGCTTTGCTGCTAAGTTTATCCCCGATCCCCAATCCCATTTACTGCTGAAGCTTTTTAATCACATCCAATGTTGTTTGATACAACTGCGTGTTTCCTTGTTGTCGAAACCATTCCGCAGCTTTTTGTAAATCTGCGATCGCACCTTGTTTATCTCCTAATTGCAGACGCAGTAAACCCCGGCTGCCATAGATTTGAGCTAAATTCGGATTAATCTTCAATGCCTGGTTATAATCTGCTAAGGCTCCTTGTAAGTCTTGCATCTGAGAGCGAAGTACACCTCTGTTAAAATAAGCTGCGGCGTAGTTAGGATTTATTTTAATTGCTTGGTCATAGTCTGCTAACGCCCCTTGCGTATCTCCCAACTTCAAACGCACAGCCCCCCGGTTATTGTAGACTTCGGGATCATTGGGATTAATCTTGAGTGCCTGATTATAATCTGCTAAAGCCCCTTGATTATCTCCCAAATCATCACGAACAGTACCTCGGTTTAAGTAAGCTTTGGGAAAGTTGGGATTAATTTTAATCGCTTGATTGTTATCTGCTAATGCTCCTTCTTTATCTCCTGATAAGTAGCGGAGACGACCGCGATTGTAGTAAGCTTCGGCATAGTTGGGATTAAGCTTGAGAGCAGAGTTGAAATCTGCTAATGCTCCTTGTTGATCTCCTGCGTCTTGGCGGATAATTCCCCGGTTACTGTAAGCTTCAGCAAGGTTAGGATTAATTTTAATCGCTTGATTGTAGTCTGCTAACGCTGCTTGTTTGTCTCCCTGTTCTTGGCGAATCAGTCCTCGGTTATTGTAAGCATGAGCATAATTAGGATTAATTTTTATTACCTGGTTGTAATCTGCTAAGGCGCCGTTTGTGTCTCCCTGTTCTTGGCGAACAATACCTCTGTTATTGTAAGCATCGTCAAAATAGGGATCAATCTTGATTGCTTGGTTGTAATCTGCGATCGCTTTCTGCTTTTCTCCCAAGTCTGAGTAAGCATTACCCCGTTTATTATAAGCTTGGGCGTCTTCAGGATTGAGTTTAATACTTTGGGTGTAAGCCGCGATCGCTCCTTGATAATCTTTTAAAATCGTACGGGCTACCGCTTGACTATTGTAGCCTTCAACTTGATTCCCTTGTTCTAAAAATAATTTTGTAGCTGTCTGTAAATCCTTTGCTGCATTTTCTCTATCGTAAAGATTTAACTGGACAATTCCCCGTTGGTAATAAGCTTGTGCATATTTAGGATTAAGGCGAATTGCTTGGGTGTAATCTGCGATCGCACCTTTATAATCTTGATTGCGATCTTTTTGTTTGGCTTGAATAAAAAAGTCGTCTGCTTTCGGCCCAGTAGCTACAACATTTGGGGGACGCACTCCTAAATCAACCCCCACAACTGAAATTTTCTGCAAAGCTGAATTAATCGTGATACCTAAACCCGTAATAATCTTACTCTGACTTTTCTCACCAATTTCCTGTTCATCAGCCCTACCATGAATCGCTACTACTTCACCTTGTTCATTCAACACCGGACCACCACTCATCCCTCCTAAAGTATCGTTATCGTAGATGAGATTGTAACCATCACCTTGCGGTGTACCATTGGCGTTCACACGTCCTGTAGTGAAGAATAAAGTCGGATTGGGAATTGCGCCTCTTCTTCCCGGAAACCCTACTACGTAAACTGTTGTACTAGCTGTAGCTTTGTCAGAATTCCCGATTTTGGCAACTTTATAACTCTTACTACTGCTAAACTCCACAACAGCTAAATCCACTCCTGACAAGTGTTTAACAGATTTAATCTGATTGCTTTGTTGATCTGGTGTAATAATTTCGTACTTACTATCATCTTTGACCACATGATAGGCAGTCAACACAGTATAAGTATTGCTGGATTGCTTGATAATAACTCCCGAACCGGTCGCAACAGGATTTTGACTATCCACAATCCGTACTGTAATTTCTCTACCTATACTTTCTACCTCTTGTCCAGATAAGGCGACTGCAATTTGTGATTGCATCAATACTATGGATGCGCCTACTAGTATGGGTGGAAGATGGTAATATCTCATGGTTTTGCAGTAATTTTTTACTCAAAATTGGTTATTATTACTAGCCACCCTGGATTTTAGTTTTGAACAAAATAATTAATACAGAAGAATTAACAATAACACGATTCATCGACATTCGATAATTAATTTAAATAGTGTCGGCTTTTTGAGTTCAAAACAAACATGGTAAGTTCAACTGCTGTACTACCTCCATTTATCGTGCTAGATCAACTTCTGCAAAACTGGTTATTAGAGGATATTGGTAGAGGCGATCGCACAACTCAATCTCTTTTAAGTGAAAATACAATTCAAGGACAAGCCTATTGGATAGCGAAAGCGCCTGGGGTAATTGCTGGTTTACCAATAGCAGCGAGAGTTTTTCAGCTTTTAAATGAGAAGGTCGAGTTTACCACACATGCAGCTGAAGGTGAATACTGTCAGCAAGGACAGGTAATAGCACAGATACATGGATCTTTAGATGCACTGTTGATGGGGGAACGAGTAGCGCTTAATTTAGCGATGCGTTTAAGTGGAATTGCTACACTCACTCGTCAATATACAGATAAAATTTCAGACTTACCTACTAAATTTGTGGATACTCGTAAAACTACGCCAGGTTTAAGAATTTTGGAAAAGTATGCAACTCAAGTAGGAGGGGCGATCAATCATCGTATGGGATTGGATGATGCAGTCATGATCAAAGATAACCATATTGCAGCAGCTGGAGGAATAAAAGAAGCTATTATTCAGATTCGAGAACGGGTACCTTATCCATTGACGATTGAGGTAGAAACAGAAACTTTAGAACAGGTGCAAGAAGCTCTAAATAATAAAGCTGACATTATTATGTTGGACAATATGCCTCTAGATATGATGCGAGAGGCGGTGCAAATAATTCGCTCAGAAAATAGTAGAGTCAAAATAGAGGCTTCTGGCAATATTACCTTAGAGACAATTCGTCCTGTAGCAGAGACAGGTGTAGACTACATTTCTAGTAGTGCGCCAATTACGCAATCAAAATGGTTAGATTTGAGCATGAAGATTCAGTAATGTATTAAGTTCGTAGTCAGCACTTGAGTGCTTAAATGAGAACTAAAGTCCTCACTACAAACCTTTTGTTATTTGCGCTGTCTTACTTATTACTAGAGATGATTTAAAATCTATCTTGAGATGATTTGATGTAAAAGCGATCGCAAGTAAGCTTGCAAGGCGAGGTATTATTTTACTTGCTAGCTTTTATGGTAGATATTTATATTATTAACCTGCTGATTATTGGTCTGCTGTTGCTATTTGTAACTCTAGGCTCAGGTTGGATTGCACGTTTACCTCTATCTTTTGCCCTGATTTACCTGGTGGTTGGTATTGTTCTCGGCCCTTACGGCTTTGGACTGGTTCAATTACGCCGTGATGAGATTTTTAATGCTGAATTACTAGAACGTCTCGCTGAATTTGTAGTAATTATTTCTGTTTTTAGTTGCGGTTTAAAAATTGTTCGTCCCATCAGTTGGAAGTCTTGGAATCTGACGACACGCTTGATTGGATTATTAATGCCAATTTCCATATTTGGACTAGCAGTTGTAGGGAAGTTTTTTTTAGGAATGAATTGGGGAGAAGCAATTTTATTAGGAGCAATTCTTGCACCTACTGACCCAGTTTTAGCTTCCGAAGTTCAGCTAACTGATACACGTGATCAAGATGAATTACGTTTTGGTTTAACTTCCGAAGGTGGTTTAAATGATGCTTTAGCTTTTCCTTTTGTTTACTTTGGATTATATGCTTTAAAAGATAGCAATTGGAATAATTGGTTGAAATTCTGGATTAGTGTTGATGTCATTTGGGCTATTGCTGCTGGCATAATTATGGGGTTTATTGTTGCGAAAGCAGTAGTCTGGATTGATAAAAAAGTCCAAAAGCATCATCGTCCTGACGAATTAATGGAAGATTTTATTGCTATTAGTACTATTTTATTAACTTATTCATTAACAGAAATAGTTAATGGTTATGGTTTTCTAGCAGTATTTATAGCAGGATTAGTTGTGCAGCGCAGCTACAAGGATACAGATAAAACTTTAGCAAAATTGGAATTTATCGAAAGGTTGGAAAAGCTTCTAGAAGTAGGAACAATTTTATTACTAGGTTCAATATTATTATTTCAGCCCATACTAAATTATGCTACCCAGTCTTTATTGGTGATAGTATTACTATTCTTTATCATTCGACCTCTAGGAGTCTGGTTAAGTACAATTGGTCATCGTTCACCGTCTATGCGTCGCCGCTTCTTACATCCCGGAAGTCGTTGGCTAATTGGTTGGTTTGGGATCCGTGGAGTTGGTTCTTTATATTATCTTGCTTACGCTTTTGGTAAGGGTTTAGAAGGTCAAGTTGCTGAGAAGATTTCCTGGATTACTTACACTACAATTGTTGTTTCTGTAATTGTTCATGGCGTTAGTGCAACTCCTTTAATGAATCTATACGAACGCCATATTCCAGAACGCAAAGAAACTCATTCATCTTCAACAATTGATGAATTTGAGTAATTTTTATTTCATAAAATTCAATATCTAATTCTAGGATCTATATAGGCATTTAAAATATCAATCAAAATGCTTGCACCCACAACAATCGCGCCAAAAAATACCATTATTCCTTGAACTGTGGGATAATCCCGCTCTGAAATTCCTTGATATAATCTATTTGCTAATCCCGGCCAAGAAAATGTGACTTCAGTCAAAATTGCTCCACCCAACAAAGAAGCAAAAGTTAATCCTAAGACAGTAATGACTGGAATCAAAGCATTTTTAAAAGCATGAGAAAATAAAATTGTATTCTCAGGAATACCTCTGGCTCTAGCAGCTTCCACATAATCTGCTTGCATAGTTTGCTTTAAATTGACACGTACAA
This sequence comes from Pelatocladus sp. BLCC-F211, assembly GCF_041928655.1. NCBI lineage: Bacteria > Bacillati > Cyanobacteriota > Cyanophyceae > Nostocales > Hapalosiphonaceae > Pelatocladus > Pelatocladus sp. BLCC-F211. Next base: position 70,317 of record NZ_JBHFLM010000030.1, read on the forward strand.
TACGTTCAAAAATACCACTGAGCAAAATTCCCAAAGTACAACAAGGAAGAATGAGATATTGCACAGCAGTCAAAAATTGCGTGAAGTTACCTTTTAAAAGACTATCAATGCTATATAAACCTGTAATAGTATCTGGTGCGGAAATAGTTGCAGGATAACGTGTTCCTAAAGGTAATATATCTAATTGGACAGCAAAAATTAATTGTAAAATCATTCCTGCCCAAAATATGGGGAGTGCATAGGTAATTATTCCAAATAATCTTCCTCCTACATCTAAAGGTGTACCAGGACGGGAAGCAGAAATAACACCAACTGCAATACCAACAATCAGAGCGATCGCAATACTATATATTGCTAATTCTGCTGTAGCTGGGAAATATTGCCAAATAATATCCCAAACTTGTTGTCCGCGACTGGAAATAGATTTACCCATATCAAAGCGTAGTAAGTCACCTATATACTTCAAGTACTGTAACCACAAGGGTAAATTTAAACCTAGCTGTTTTCGCATTTCTTCTTTAACACTTTCTGGCGCCCGCGCACCCAAAATTGCATCAACGGGATCTCCAGGTGTTGCTCTGAGTAAAAGAAATACAATTGTGATAATTGTTAACAGCTGAAGCGGAGCTAATAATAAACGAGTAGTAATGTAATATGTTAAAGCTTTAGAACGGGACATGATAATTTGGGTAATTGGTAATTGGTAATTGGTAATTATCCATGTTTTATTTTTTGAGATTCTTGTATATCAAAATCTGAGTGGGGTCTAGTTGTACACCACTCATCCCAGTTTGAGCGAAGACATAATCTTTACTTTGCCATAGAGGAATATAAGGTATGTCGCGCGCCAATATATTTTGAATTTCTGCAAAAATTTGCTTACGTGCTTCGGGGTTTTGTTCTTGTCGTTGTTTGTCAATCAGTTGATTCATCTGAGGATTATAGTAAAAAGAACCCTGAGATTGACTTCCCCCATCTTCACATCCCTTTTCTAGTGAACCTTTATCACAAGATAAAAATGGCTGAATATAATTATCTGCGTCCAAAAAATCAGGATACCAATCTAGTAAAAATGTTGGATATAAGCCTTTAGAAATGTTTTTAAAAGCAGTGGTAGACTCTACGGTATTTATTTCAAATTGCAGTAGACCATCCATTGTTTTTTTAGCAAGAGCTTTGATGACTATCGCTGCTAAACTCCGAGTTGGAGAACCAGAAGGATACCAAATTTCAACTTTGGCTGGATTCTCTTTGGAAAAGCCTGCTTTGATTAGCAACTCTTTAGCTTTTTGGATATTTCCATCACCGTATTGCTCTTGGAAAACTGGTTGATAATCATTGAATGCTTTTGGGATCAAACTATAAAGTGCTTCTGCTTGATCGTATAATACTCGTTCATATATTAATGGACGATTAACCATGGCGGCGATCGCACTTCTAACTGCTGGGTTGTCTACTGGTTTTTGATTACGGTTGACAGCCAGATAACTGACTACATTACCTTGATTAGGAATCGCTTGCCAAACCCCTTTTTTTGCACTCGCTTCCAAGCTCCGAACTTGGTCTGGGTCCATACTTAAGCCAGCTACATCCACAGCTTTTTTACGAAAGGCGTTATATAAATTCACACCACTGCTAAAAATTTGGACATTAATACCTTGATTTAAGGGTTTTTCTCCCCAATAATTGTCAAATACATCAAACTGTAATGAATCAGGGCCAAATTTGGTTAATTTGTAAGGGCCAGTACCAACAAAAATATTTGGGTTAAATTTTCCTTCGCCAATTTCATAAGCTTTTGGCGATACCGGACAAACACCAGCAAACGCTAGCAACGACGGAAATGCTGCAAATGGCTTTTTCAGCTTGATTGTTAATTCATATTCGCTTGTAGCTTTGGCTGACTCTACGACATCTCCCAGCAAGAAAGCAGGTTTACCCTTGTTTTCAATAAAACGGCGTATGGTAAAAGCCATTGCTTCCGCATTAAAAGGAGTTCCATCGTGAAATACTACTCCTTGACGTAGAGGGATAGTATAAGTTAAACCATCTGGACTCACTTTCGGGAAGGCGGTAGCTAGCTGTGGTTTAATTTCCGTGTTTCCTGGCTCATAGGTGTAGAGGCGATCGCTTATGTTGTATACCAATGATAGTGAAGCCAATTCATAAGCATCAGATGGATCGAGAGTACGCGGTTTTAATGTTGTACCAACAGTAATGCGACCATTCCCAGATACTAATGTGTTTGTTTGGGAACTAGTACCACAACCTACGACTAACAATAAACACAGACAAACAGCTAGTACTTGTGTTATCTGCACCCATCGTCTAGCAAACAAAAAAGACCAGTTCATGGCATGGAATTTTGGAATGAGTGGTTTGTTATTTTACTACATAATGTCCAAAACAGTTTTATTAATAATCGATACTTTGATTTTGAGATCAAAGAGAAAAATTACTCAGTATCTTAAAATTTTTGTCTGTTTATAAAGTTATGTTTTGAGTCCAGTTAATTTTTTTAACTTTATCAAAATTACACATATCTTAATATTTTTTAAAATTACAATATGTTTAGTTTAATTAAAGTTACAAAATAACAGAAGCTAGTCGTAAATTCGGATTTGATAGAAGAAGAGGTTTGTTAGGTCTTAGTAAACAGCTTGATCGTGCATTTTCCAGGTGTAAAGCATTGAGGAGGAAGCAACAGACTAAGGATTAGAGAGGGAATGGGGACAGAGAACTAACTTTTTTCGATGCTCTATACTCAATTCTTCTCTATTCATAATCTTCGTCTCTCTTTGTAGTCCCCACTCTGTTTGTGATCCCATAGCTATAATGTACAAATCTCATTTGATACATAGATAAATGAGGTTTTCACGGTATTGCTAGCAATTAATTTCTAGAGAATCTAACAGCGAGACTAAAAGTGTGAAGTACTTCTTTTTATCTGAAGGATGGACAGTTGGCAGAGTTTGGGCATCTGAAGGACTTTGGCAAATCACCGCATGGCGACGCCAACCAGATATTCAACGTATGAATATTTGTTTATTAGAACAAGGCGAAGTAATGTGGCTTTACCGAGTCGAAGATGCCATTATCACCGTAGAAGTGAAGCCAGCCATATCACCACAAATAAGTAGATCTACTCAAGCGATCGGTCAAGTCATACTGAGGCGGTTAATGAGTGCTGAACAAGTTATAGAGCGCTTGGAGACTGCCTCAGCTAGGTGTCAGCTACAAAATATAGAATCTATCGTGCAGTAGAGATTTAAGAATTAAAAATCAGGGGTTGATTGGTTGGTAGTTGGTCGTTGATTTTTTGTAACAAAAACGAAACAAAAGACAACAGCCTACTACTAACCACTATCTACCGACTAGTAACTAAGCTTAAGTGCCTTGATACCCTTGCAAACAGCTCCATCATATAGTTACACTTTTTTAAACATTCTCATTTTTACTTAGCGATCGCGACCTTGGGGTAAAACACCTTGAAAGTCTTGTCTGTCGCTTAAGTAGCCACGCTGTCTGACTTTTAAGACCAAGCTGTGGAAAATTCAAGCTCTGGCAATAAAAAAACACAGAAAAATTGTTTTGTAAACAAACTCATCGAGGAGGAGCGTAGTCGATGGGACTACCTTGGTACCGAGTACACACAGTCGTTCTGAATGATCCAGGACGACTGATTTCTGTACACTTGATGCACACAGCCTTGGTGGCCGGCTGGGCTGGTTCAATGGCTTTATACGAACTGGCTATCTATGATCCCAGTGACCCAGTTCTCAACCCCATGTGGCGTCAAGGTATGTTTGTGCTGCCCTTCATGGCACGCTTGGGTGTTGTAGGCTCTTGGGGTGGTTGGAACGTTACTGGCGCAACCAACTACGACCCTGGTTTTTGGTCATTTGAAGGTGTAGCGGCCGCTCATATTGTTCTATCTGGTCTATTATTCCTAGCTGCTGTTTGGCACTGGGTTTTTTGGGACTTGGAACTATTCCAAGACCCCCGCACTGGTGAACCTGCTCTTGATTTGCCAAAAATGTTTGGCATTCACTTGTTCTTATCTGGTCTTCTCTGTTTTGGTTTTGGTGCTTTCCACCTCACTGGACTTTGGGGACCGGGAATGTGGGTGTCTGACGCCTACGGCTTAACTGGTCACATAGCACCAGTCGCACCAGAGTGGGGGCCAGATGGCTTTAACCCATTTAACCCTGGTGGTGTCGTAGCTCACCACATCGCTGCTGGCGTTGTCGGCATTATTGCTGGTTTATTCCACCTGACAGTAAGACCACCCGAAAGGCTCTACAAAGCCCTACGGATGGGTAACATTGAAACCGTACTTTCTAGCAGTATTGCTGCTGTATTTTTTGCTGCTTTTGTCGTTGCTGGTACTATGTGGTACGGTAGCGCCACCACTCCAATCGAACTGTTTGGCCCTACCCGCTATCAGTGGGATCAAAGCTACTTTAAGCAAGAAATTCAGCGTCGCGTACAGACAAGTCTTGCTTCTGGCGAGACTCCTTCAGAAGCGTGGTCACAAATTCCGGAAAAATTGGCATTCTACGATTATGTCGGCAATAGCCCCGCCAAGGGCGGTCTATTCCGTACAGGTCCTATGGTGAAAGGTGATGGCATAGCCCAATCTTGGGTTGGTCATCCTGTATTCACAGATGCCGAAGGACGGGAATTAGAAGTACGTCGTTTGCCCAACTTCTTTGAAACCTTCCCTGTAATCCTGACCGACAAAGATGGTATTGTCCGTGCTGACATTCCTTTCCGTCGAGCAGAATCTCAAAACAGCTTTGAGCAAAGTGGTGTGAAAGTTGCCTTCTATGGTGGTAACTTAAATGGTCAAAGCTTTACAGACCCCGCAGAAGTGAAAAAGTGGGCGCGTAAAGCTCAAGGCGGTGAAGTATTTGACTTCGATAGGGAAACTTTAAACTCTGATGGTGTATTCCGCACCAGTCCTAGAGGTTGGTTTACCTTTGGACACGCCTGCTTTGCGTTGTTGTTCTTCTTTGGTCACATCTGGCATGGTTCTCGGACAATTTACCGAGACGTGTTTGCTGGTGTTGACCCAGACTTGGAAGAACAGGTCGAGTTTGGTGTATTTGCGAAAGTGGGTGACTTGTCCACTCGTAAGAAGGAAGCTGTCTAAAGCTTAAGAGATTAGGGATTAGGGACAAGGTTATTTCCTAATGCCCAATACCTAATCCCTGAACTTGGTATAATAAAGTTACTGCCGTGAGACACATGGTGGCTGCTTGCAGAGGGTAAAGTCAATTGACTCCCAGTGAAGCAAGAATCTCATTTAGGCATAATGCCTAGTGAGAATGTCAAAATTTCAGATATGCAGGGGCTTGTGATATGGAAAGCGTGGCATATATCTTAATTTTGACTTTGGCAATTGGAACTCTTTTCTTTGCGATCGCATTCCGCGAACCTCCTCGCATTGAGAAGAAAGAAGATTAATTTTGTGTTGCCAAAATTTTGATATTGTTCCTTAGAAATAAATAGCCGCAGTTTACATATTCAGTGACTGCGGCTATTTATTGCAAAAGCTAGGGTTAAAAGGATAAAAGGATTGAAACTCCTTATAATAAAAAAGACTGAATTTTTGATATAATTTACTATCTGTGAACTAATGTGCGCGAAGTCAGCTTTTGTGCGCTAGGATGATTTAGGGATGTAGGTGTAGACATCCTGTGTCACGCTTGCACATACATCGCGCTTGTGGCAAAACCATTACGGAGACAAACAACCAGGAAACAATCAGCATGGTCAATCAGAAAACAACTGCTATTACCGAGATTGGGTTTACTCACGAAGAATTCGCTGCTTTACTGGACAAATACGATTATCATTTTAGCCCTGGTGATATTGTACCCGGTACGGTTTTCAGTATAGAGCCACGTGGCGCTCTGATTGACATAGGTGCTAAAACCGCGGCATACATACCGATACAAGAAATGTCTATTAACCGGGTAGACAGCCCGGAGGAAGTTTTACAATCAAACGAAACACGGGAATTTTATATACTTAGTGATGAAAATGAGGAAGGGCAATTAACTCTTTCTATTCGTCGTATAGAGTATATGCGAGCCTGGGAGCGAGTACGGCAGTTACAAGCAGAAGATGCTACTGTTCGTTCTGGTGTATTTGCTACTAACCGAGGTGGAGCTTTAGTTAGAATCGAAGGACTACGGGGATTTATTCCTGGTTCTCACATCAGCACTCGCAAACCAAAAGAAGATTTAGTCGGTGAAGAATTACCACTGAAGTTTCTAGAGGTAGACGAAGAACGTAACCGCTTGGTTCTATCTCATCGTCGAGCTTTGGTTGAGCGTAAGATGAACCGCCTCGAAGTCGGTGAGGTAGTAATCGGTACTGTACGCGGTATTAAGCCTTATGGTGCCTTTATTGATATTGGTGGCGTCAGCGGCCTATTGCATATTTCTGAAATCTCCCACGAACATATTGATACACCTCACAGTGTGTTCAATGTCAATGATGAAGTGAAAGTGATGATCATCGACTTGGATGCAGAACGGGGCCGGATATCCTTGTCTACAAAGCAACTGGAACCCGAACCAGGTGATATGATTAAGAATCGCGATTTAGTTTACGATAAAGCAGAAGAAATGGCTGCTAAATATCGTGAACAATTATTAGCTAAACAACAAGGTAATGCTGCTGCGCCTGCTGAAGCAAGCGAAACTGTTGTAGCTGTAGCTGAAGAAGAAATACCATCTGCAACTGAAGCAGTTGAAGAAGAAATACCAGTAGCTATTGAAGAGTAGTTTATTTATCGTTGCAGTTATTGGCAACTATTTATAAAGATAAAATTTTACCGATAAGGAGGGATTAATATTCCCTCTTTTTTTGTATTGGTTAGTAGTTTCTTATTCCAAACAAGCAATAACAAACAACAATAAGGAGGAGTCTCTTGGTAACAATTAAGTGTAGAGATGTGATATTTTCCAATATCCAAGCTATTTTATTTGATAAAAATGGCACTCTTGAAGACTCAGAAGTATTTTTGCGATCGCTCGCTCAAAAAGCAGCAAGAATCGTAGACGCACAAATTCCTGGAATCGGGGAACCATTGTTAATGGCGTTTGGCGTCAATGGTGATGTTCTTGATCCAGCAGGGTTGGTATCAGTAGCAAGTCGTCGAGAAACAGAAATAGCCACCGCCGCATATATCGCCGAAACTGGACGTGGGTGGTTTGAATCATTAAAAATCGCACGCCAAGCCTTAGCAGACGCAGAAAAATACGTTGGTGAAACTCCCTCACCTTTATTTGTTGGTAGTTTAGAAATTCTGAAAAACTTATCAGAAGCAGGATTAAAACTTGGTATTCTCTCAGCTGCAACAACTGCTGAAGTCCAAGAATTTGTAGAAACTCATCAATTAAGTAATTATATCCAGCTAGAAATGGGAGTAGATGAAGGGCCAAGTAAACCAGATCCAGTTTTATTTTTTCAAGCTTGTGCAGAATTGGGAGTAGAACCCAGTTCTACACTGATGGTGGGAGATTCGGCGGGTGATATGCAAATGGCGCGTAACGCTCAAGCAGCGGGTTGTATTGGTATCACTTGGATTAATCAACCAGAAAATGTCCCAGGTGCGGATGTAGTAATTAATCAACTTGATGAGATTCAAATTTTATGATTTATTCGCGGGGTGAAGTAGAAGATAGCGAAATTGTTGTTGAAATGGAACTAACTATTAACTAATTGTGCTGCCAATTCTATTGCTTCTGTTGCTGTATAAATTTTACCTTCAATTTGAGCGATCGCTATTTCTGTGAGTAATTTACCTACGAGTGGCGAAGGCGGAATGTTTAGTGCTAGCATAATGTCCTTCCCACTCACTAACGGAGTGGGATGAGCCACCAGATCATTAGGGTTAAGATAGCGATTAATCAAAGGTGCGATCGCTTCCACTAACTGACCGTTTACTACGGATAAGACTGCTGTAGATATAAATACAGACCCCGCTTCCTGAAAGAAAAAATACTGTTCTCGCAAAGACATCGTCGGATCTCGTAACTGTGGGAACAGTTTCAGGGCGGTGGTAACGGCTTTAATTTCGGCGCGACTGTAAGTAAGTTCTTGCAGTTCTATTTCTGCTATTTCTGGGTTTGGATTAACTAAACAAGCAAGTTTAGCAATACCCAGCCAGGTAGTTTTCACGGTATCACGCACAAAATTTTGTAGTTCTTCACCTAGTTGTGGCCAAAAATGGGTGAGTTGAGTCGCTGCTGCGTCAACCGTCGATAGTTTCTGAAAGTTTTCCTGTTGAGTATTTTTGAAAAAAGGCGTAAGTAAACCATCTTCCCCAGCCCTAATTAACCAAGCACTACCCTGAGAACTTGGCAACATATAGCTCAATTCTACCCGGACTCGTTCGGCGGCGACTCTCGTGATTTGGGATGCGAAAGCGCGAATAGTTGCTTGTGTTTCTGATTCTATAGTGAAGCTAAGTTGGGAAGCTTGACGATAAGCCCGTAGTAAGCGTAGGGGATCATCTTCCAGGTTGCTTGGTGATACCATTTTTAACAAATGCTTTTTTATATCTGCACAACCTTGTAAAGGATCAATAATTTCTTGGGTGTGGGGGTTGTAGGCGATCGCATTCACTGTAAAATCTCGCCTATGTAAATCAACTTCCAGGCTCATTCCTTCTTGTTGGGCAAAGTCAGCAGTAGCATGAGGAAATACAACACGAGCAATTTGTCTTTCTGGATCGAGTAACACAAAACCAGCTTTATAATGCTTGGCAATTTTGTGAGCTATTGTCACAGCATTTATTGGTAAAACAAAATCTAAATCTAAATATTCGCGAGTTCTTCCCAAAATAGCATCTCTGACAGCACCACCCACCATATAAGCTGGTTGCGGTAAAAATTCTATGCTAAAAGGCCAATTTTCGGGAGCTAAGGTTAAAAGTGCAGAACTATTTATTGTCATGTAATAAAAATAAACCCAGAAGCTAATGAATTACGCTTTAGCTTAAGCTAGATTAACTATCAAGGTTATACAAGAGGATAAAAATAGTTTTTTTACCCTAACTTGAAAGTGGGTGTAAGGGTGTAGGAGGAGTCCTATTTTTATGCTTGGTAGTGGAATTTTTTCGTTGGGACTACCTTAAAAGTGAGGGGATGAAATCCGACACCTATGCGCTAGCATTGGATTAATCTAGCACACAGGATGAAAAACTCCAAAAAAACAAACGTGTTGCTAGAGCAAAGTAGCCGTACAGCTTTTAAGCCGAGGCGGGTAAGAGTGTTTGAACCACTCAAAGCTCGAAAAGGCAAAACAAACATTGCGAAATGTGAATTTATCCCATATAGCAATGTCAGTACTTTTCGAGAAGGTTAACGCCAACAGAATCCACGTTTTTCAAGGCGTGGAGAGTTCAAAAAGGCTCTGGAGTAGGTTGTATTATGTGCGTTTGCGTCAATTGCCATTATGTAGACCGCTGTATCACATACCACGCGGTAGAAAGCCAGCACCAACAGCCCCATTTGACTGAAACACCAGATTTTGAGCCAAATGAACCATCTATCAACGTCAACATCCGTCCCAGAGGCGAGGTGATTGAAATGGAATGGGATGTGGTAGGATGTCTCAGTTTTAAACGAGAACAGGGTAAGTGGTCGAAGTTGCGTCCTGGCGAGTTAGTACCAACTTGATCAGTTATAGTATCTATAATTTGAAAATAAAAAAGGGGAAAGGGAAAAGTAATTTAGGAAAGTGCTTTTTCCCTTTTCCCTTTCCCCTTTAAGTAACCAAACTTTACTAGCAAAACTCAGGCTCACGCTATGCAAGGCAAGAGTTGGTTAGTGCAAAATTATATTTTTAAGTCCAGCATTAAGTTAGTGCGGCTTGCGTAATATCTCTAAATACTCACCGGATGCGTAACATAGTGGCAGTAGTTATAACAAAATAATTAGCGCACCACCAGAGGTGAGGTACAGTTCTATTTTTAAGGTGAATAAACGTGACTTCCCGCACAACCGAGATCCAAACACTAATAGCAGACATTGACAGTTTACTTTCCAACAAGCGCTTTTCCCGATTTCTTGCCAGTGAGAAGGAGCAACCAAGACAGGTATTAGAAAGGATGCGTAACTTTCTGGTTAGCTGTGCAGAAGCGGAGGTAAACAGCACTCCATACCAGCAACAGCCAAAACCGCAGTCGTCACCTTTATTAACAAAATTTATTCATCAAAGTAATTATTCCGTTGATCCACAGCCAAATCAATCTAGCCAAGATGAAGGTACTGAGTCTAATCCACTATCTTCACTATTAGCACCATTGCAAGCAGAATTACAAACACTTTTGCAAGAACGAGCAAATCTTGTCCAGGAAATCAAAGAGTTAGAGCAAAGGCGACTACAAAACTTTTCTCTAGCCCAGCAGTTAGCAAACCAAGAACAACTAATAGCAGATTTTTTGCAAGTGCTGACTAATCGCTTAGGGGGGAATCTACAACCAAAAATTCCCACAAATATCATCAAACCAACACAAGAAACTCCACTCGCCCTTAATGCTGCTGGTTCTTCTATCACCACTAATAAAGACAATACACAACAACTTGCTTTTGCTGCTTCACCTTTGTTAGAGCCACAGGAGCAGTTGGAGCGATTAACACGTCTTGCTAGCGAATTAGATCAAAAGTTACTTGCACTCGATGGAACTGTTAATGTAGTTTTTGAAGCTTTACAACGTAATATTCATGCATATCATGAGTCTCTTTCTCAAGCTCTGGCAAGAATGTATAGCCAAGGTTTGCAAGGAGAACAATTATTTGGCAATTTAATTAATAGTTTGGCACAGCAGACACAACTACAACCTGCTTCTAAAGAACCATTTACGATTGATATTAAGAATGAAATACAACCCACCCACTCGAAAACTCTACAATCCAGCAACAAAATAGACGAATCAGAAAATGATGATCAAGCCGCAAAAACTGATAGCGTTATTGCCCAAACTCAAGATAAGCCAAACTCTCCAGATACTGCTAATGATTCCATCATTGATGAATTACAGCAAGATAGTTCTGTCTCAATTCGTGACGAGGTAGAGCAACTTTACGCTAGTTTATTTGGAAGTGATAATTTCATCACAACTAATCCTGAATTTTCTGACCAGTCTACCAATTTTGCAATCATAGATCCAACAGATAATTCACTTGTAGCAGAGACAGCAACTAGTCAAGAACAGTCAGAATTAAGAGCTACAGACTTAACAGCATCATTATTTGTTGATGAGGTAGAAAATATTAATCAAGAAGACGCAGGATTAATTTTCCAAGATAATTTTTTTGAAGTTGCAAACCCTACAGAATTAATTATTGATGACAACACCAATACTGCTCAAGAAGAAGCAGATTTAATTTTCCAAGATGTCTTTTTTGAAGTTGCAGATTCCACAAATTTACTGATTGATGATGAGGTCGCAACTGTTCTTCAGGAAGAAGATTTGACTCTCCAAGACATCCTTTTTGAAGCAGCAGAACAGAATGAAGAATTATCTGTACATGAAGAAATAATCTCAAATCAAGAAGAATTAGAATTAATTCTACAAGAAGTAATGTTTGAATTTGCAGATTCCACAGAAGAATTACCTGTAGATGATGCTGCTTCCTTTTCTAATGGGATTACCATAGATTCTTCCTCTACACCTGTAAATGAATTACAACTAGCAGAGTCCCCTGTTTCTGCATCTGATCCTTGGTTTGATGAGCCAGATGCAGGTCTTTTAGAAATTAGCAATGTCCAGATAGAAGACACAAATGCTACTACTGAAAATATCCGCAGACAATTATTAGAATTATGGGAAAAAATCACATATACGGTAGAAGGTAAGGAAACTTCCTCTTTATCTGTTGAAAAACCAACTGCTGCTGAGACAATTACAAGCTTAAATAACTTATTATTTTCCACCGATACAGATATTGAGCGCCAAGTTTTAAAAGAAGAGTCTGTTGAAGAACCTATAATTGACACAACATCAACCCCAAATCAAATAGAAGAAATAAGTGTCGATCGCATCAATGACTCTTCAGAACAATATGTCCCCGCTTCCGCCAAAGAAAATTTGTTATTAGAAGTAGAAAAACAGAATTTAGCTATACCAGAAATTGCATTGGATGCAGAGCAATTGCTGCAATTAGATGAAGATTTGGCTAAGTTTGGTGAACAGAATAATACTCAATTTAAGTCGCCTACTACTGATCCAGAAAATCCCAACTCTGCCCAGGTTATATTACCAAATACTTCTCATAACGAGCAATTAGCTGAAACTGAAACCAAGGAAGCCACAACCGATTCTTTAGAACTGTTTTTGCCTTCAGATTCTGGAATAGGAGACGATACAGAAATTAGAGCCAACATCGGAGACTACATTTGGTATTTGGGAATCGATTTAGGGACAACAGGAATTTCTGCAACTTTATTCAATCGCTCTACAACTGAAGTTTATCCTCTCTATTGGTCAACAGAAAATCAACAACAAGCAGCATCGAAAACACGAACATTCCGTTTACCAGCAGAAGTTTATTTACCATCTACACAAGAACAAAATACTACAACTTCAAATCTTTTTTCAGCACAACTCAAACCTTATTTGCAAATAGCACTTCCTTACAAAAATGAACAGCAAAAATGGGAGCCAATATTACAATTTAATGAAGTTGTGACAGTTCCTCTGGTTTGGGTTGTACGATCGCTCTCCAAATTACTCTTGACATTAAGAGCAGACCGTAGTAGCACCACTTTAGGTTTAACTGCGGCGGGAGTTGGTTTAGACCAACAAATTTTCCACAGCGCCATCAACAATCTTGCTGGCGTCATCTGTACCTGTCCATCCCACTGGTCAGAACAATATCGCTTTAATATCCGCGAAGCTTTGCTGTTGAGCAAAATTATTCAGCATCCCCAACAAGTATATTTTGTCGAAGAAGCGATCGCTAGTTTAATTTCAGAACTTGATGGTGCTAGTGGTGAAATTATTCAATTTGGCAATAGCCAACATTCTCATTCTGTCAAAACCAGTGAGCATCCCTTTGAGGGTAACACCCTTGTGATTAATATCGGTGCAGCCGCAACCGAAATGGCGCTCGTCGATTTACCAGAAAGTCTGGAAGAATTAACTCACAGCGATTTTATGCTCCACAATTTTGCTTATGCTGGTAAGGGAATTGAGCAAGATATTATTTGCCAGTTACTACTACCACCTAAATGGCGCAAACTACGTAATTCTTCCCAGGAAGGGAATAATACTACAATTACCAGCAGTCCTTTACAATGGCAACCAACAATTGTTGGTATCGAGCAGATGAGCTTTGCAAGTTTGGGGTTAGAAGAATTAAAATTACCACGACCAGGAGAACCAGACACGAGCGATCGCATTAACTTACAGCAACGCTTAGAAAGTTCTGTGTTGGGTAAAGCAATTCTGGATGCAGCAGTAGCCCTCAAGTTAATTTTGCAACACCAAGAATCTTTTACTTTAGAATTAGCTGATCAGTGTTGGGTCTTGCAAAGACGGGATTTAGAAAGCCAAGTATTTGTTCCATTTGTACGGCGTCTTAACCGTGAACTCAACAAGTTATTGGTAGCAAAAGGCATACCGACAGAAGCAATCAATCAAGCGATCCTGACTGGTGGTACATCCAGTTTAGCCGCAGTTTCTCGTTGGTTACGGCAAAAACTCCCCAGTGCAAAGATCATTCAGGATTTGTATTTGAATGAAAATGGTACTCCTAGTTGTAGTCGTGTAGCCTACGGTTTAGCTATGCTACCCTTGCATCCCCAAGTATTAGAAGTACCCAGACAACAGTACACTGATTATTTTCTATTTACAGAATTGTTGCGACTCATCCCAGATCGAGCCTTATCTTTTAATGAAGTAATTCAATTATTTGAGGCGCGTGGTATTAACACCCGTAGTTGTCAGCAACGCCTATTAGCTTTCTTAGAAGGTGAACTACCTCCTGGTTTGCTCCCCAATCAAGTTGACTTTTCCTGGTTGACTCTTGCTTCCAGAGAAAATTTTGATTATAAGGCGATCGCTAACGCACCTTTGTTTGAAAAGCAAGGTAGTCTCACCTATCGTCCCAATCCTTCACAATTACAATCTCTACGTCGTCATCTTAATGCCATCAAGAATAGTACTCAACAATCATTAGAGGAACCCTACACAGTAAATTTTGTTGTAGGAGTAGTGAATTAAAAAGAAGCTATTGACTTTCAAAAATCAAGTTTATGTAGATTCAAAAAATTTGCTCTAATTTTTGAAAGTCACGCTGTACCTCATCCCACAAAGCTTTATTGTGGGGATCTGTTTTTAAAGCTTTTTTCAGATAAATTTTGGCTTTGGGTAACTGGTTTTGTTTGATCAGTACCCGTCCCCAAACTTGATAGGCGATCGCTTGCCATTGACGTACTTCTGGGTCTTGTGGTAAACGTGCTGCTAGAGCTTCCGCTAGTGCGATCGCCTGGGGGAACCTTCTTTCTTTCAAAAATATTTGCAATTGTTCATAAGTCTGCCACTTCAATTGCTGTTCGACTTCCGACATTTGAGGCGGTTGTGTCGTCGGCTTAGTTTTGAGTGTTGTTGACGTTTCTGTAACGGTAGGTTTTGGGTGAGTTACAGTTACTGTCTGAGGTGGCTGTGGGGCTATTTCCTGTGGGGCTACCACCTGTAATAGCAATCTGTATGCCTCAGTTAAGGCAATAAACTTATCTTTGGCTTTGTTGTCATCTGGATTGATATCGGGATGATATTGCTGCGCTAGGCGTCGATAAGACGCTTTAATGTCAGCAAAGGAAGCACCCGACCTTAAACCCAACAAACGGTAGCAATCTCCAAGATCCATCGTGATCTACAAGAAGCATTAATATCAGCTATCAGCATATAGCTTAATGCTTAAACTACCCAATCATAAAGACCAAATTGCCATTTTTGGGGATCGGGGCTTTTAAGGGCTTGTCATCCTTCACAAGACAAACTGAGTTTGGAATTTGGAATGAGTTCTGGGTTCTGAGTGAAGCGTTGCCAAAAACTCAACATTTGCTTTCCTACCTGTTGAGGATAGAAGTAGTGAAAGAAATGATACCCTTTAGCACATTCCCAAAGGGTATCTTCTGGCTTCAAAAAGTTTTGCCAGTCTTGTAAGTCTGGTGGAGTGACAACTGAATCATTTTTGCTACCACATACAAATATCGGCATGGAAACCCCACCTTTGGGTAAGTGAACCAATCGAAATAGAGAATGGGGTGTGGGGGATTCGTCTAAATCTCTAGTGAGCGCAGTCAGTAGCTTTTTGGTATTTGCGGGAGATTGATTCCCAAATAGAGTCCGAACGCTGTTAACTAAAATTTGCTCACGGCTGAGAGGAAAGAAAAGGCGTTGCTGGTAATAGTGGGCTTGCCAAGTATTTGCGCTTTGAGATGCTACAGCCAACAATGCTAGCGATCGCACTTTTTGTGGGTATTGACGAGCAAATAATAAAGCGATCGCACCACTCATACCATGACCTGCCAAATGCACTGGGCGATCGTGCGATTTTAAAAAATCATACAGCAGCGTCACTGCTGTATCTAGGGAACAAGCTTCATCTTTGGTTTGCAAATATTCCCATCGCGCCACCGAAATATGCTTAGATAAGTATTGAAGTAATGGTTTGTCTAAACCCTTCAAACTTGGGCTAACATTTAACCAAAGAACATCAAATAAATCAGACATACATACCTATTAGGCGTGAGATTAGGAGTTATAACTTTTGATTTATTATTGACATACTCACCGACCTTCTAGGTCGGTGATTCTTGACGGATCACAGCAACGCGCTACCGTTGTAGTCTTACAGTCGCTCCCCGTCCGTTTAAGGTCGTGCCGATGCCCCATGCCGACCATTTCTATGTTTTTAGAAGCGTTTTCATCTCTGTCGTGTTCAATGCCGCAGCTTAAACAAATCACTGAACGGACACAGAGATCCACTTTACCCCATCGATACCCACAACAAAAACAAGTCTGACTGGTGGGTTCCCATCGATTAATAACCCTGAATTCCCGATTAAGTTTTTCGCACTTTACCTCACACAATACCCGGAATTCTCGCCATCCTTGCAAACTGATTGCTCTTGCTAGTTTGCGGTTTTTAACCA
>NZ_JBHFLM010000031.1:0-9406 GCF_041928655.1 Pelatocladus sp. BLCC-F211
TATAGGATTCCTATTTGATTTTTGAACAAAACTCAGTACACATCTAGCTTCCTTTTTTTTCTTTCTTTCCCTATTGCCTATTGCCTATTGCCTATTGCCTGCCTCCACGAGTAAATTCATTAATCAAATCAGATTGCTATAGTAATCATTGCTATTTCCGAACCTGATTCAAAAGCTTGCATATGTTATCAAGACAAGAACATAAAATAAATATTTTAGGTAATATTCCTTTTATATCAATTCATATTAGTAGCCTATTAATTTTTTGGGTGGGTTTTAGTTGGGTTGCTCTCATTACATGCCTTACCCTGTGGTTAATACGAATGTTTGGAATCACAGCAGGATACCACCGTTATTTTTCACATCGGACTTATAAAACAACGCGTTTGTTTCAATTTATTCTTGCTGTTCTAGGCAATTCTTCAGCTCAGTTAGGTCCACTATGGTGGGCAGCACACCATCGTCATCACCACCATTATACAGATACAGAACAGGATATTCATTCCCCCATTATTCATGGTTTCTGGTGGTCGCACGTTGGCTGGGTGATGTGTCCTAAATATTCCAAAACAGACGAAAAGGAAGTCCGAGATTTTGCAAAATATCCAGAGTTGCAGTGGTTAAATCGGTTTCCGATGATTGTTCCTACCGTGCTAGCGATCGCTGTGACTGCAATTGGTATAGTGTTTCAATTGTCTATTCCTCAGCTAAAAACGACTGGTTTACAGATGCTTGTATGGGGATTTTGTTTAAGCACTGTGGTGCTTTATCACACGACTTTTACTATTAATTCTCTTGCTCATATCTTTGGTTATCGTCGTTTTAACACAACAGATACTAGTCGCAATAATTGGTTTTTAGCTCTAATAACTCTCGGTGAAGGTTGGCATAATAATCATCATTATTATCCTGCTTCAGAACGGCAAGGCTTCTACTGGTGGGAAATAGATGTTACCCATTACATTCTGAAGCTACTTTCATGGCTAGGAATAGTTTGGGATTTAAGAACCCCTCCCAGAAAAATCTACGAACACTTGTCTTCAATACTCACAAATAAAACGTCTAAAATTATCAGGATTGGTGATATTAATGCTGATTAAAGAACAGCCTCCTCCCTCTCATTTACGCTTGCTCAGTAGTATTTTGATCAATGTAGGGCTACTATTATTTCCCATTGCACCATCACTCGCGGAGAATATTCCTAGTATTTTCTTTGTGTCGAGTAACAATAATGGAAATCAGGTGCATTACGGCATAAAATTGAATCAGGACTGCTCACCAAAGGGGAGTAAGCCAGTCTTTGCCTACTGGCGAATGAAGAATGGCTCAACTAAAAACCTTTTAAAAGAACAACGCCCCGCTTTTGATATAGCTACACAATCGGTATCAGGGGACAAAGTAAATATTTCACTCAGAGTGTTTGAAGGTAGAGGTATGAAAAAACCTCTAACAATACAAACCTTGAGGGCAAATGACGGAATTTGTCGAGCCAAAGCATGGATGGTAATTAATGGAAAACCTGCTGAACTGTCTAATTTTTATCTTTCTCTAGCCAATATCAAAAGATTTTTTGGCTTAACAATTGGGGGTAGAGTTGTTAGTATCACTGTCTCTGGCTTCAATGATAATCGGAAAGCAGTCGAGGAAATAATTCCCTGTCCTTCACAGTGTTCTTTTGGACTCTGATAGACGAAACAAAGTCGAACATGGTAAGTTTGTCCACACGCAAGATAAACCATACTACTTTGTGACATTTAGTTGTCAGCATGATAACTCTTTTGTAGAAGATGAGTTTCACATCTAAAATTTTCCGGTAAGCGTCAATTAAAAGAATTTAACTCGACACTTTTCTTACTTTTTGTATCGTAAGTTAACCAAATAAACCTAATAAACCCAGAATTGAAACAGCACCTTGTCATGCTGTAGAGGAATGCTAAAAGAGCTTATGCATTGATTGCTGCATTGATTGTAGGTTACTACAGTTTGAACCGAGCAAGCGAAGTATGCAATGGTCAAATCCCCACCCCATCCATTGATCGCTCTATCATAGATCCTCCGGCGAGGGTTTTTAGCACTAGTTCTGAAATCCCAATTGGAGTTGTGATGTATACAAATAATGAATTTCCTACTAATTTTTCATCTCTCCAAGGGCTGCGAGTCCTAGTTGTAGACGATAATGTCGATTTCTGCCATTTAATTACGCTGCTGCTGCAACCTTATGGTGTTGAGGTGCAAAAAGCGTTTTCAGTGCAGCAAGCTCTGGATATATTTAGGCAATGGCAACCTGATGTCCTCGTGAGTGACATTGGCTTGCCAAAGGAGGATGGCTTTGCTCTGATTCAACAAGTGAGAACCAAAGCGGGAGAGCGAGGGGAAGTGGTGCTAGCCATTGCTGTGACGGGCTATACCCATGAAAAGATGCTTCAACATGCGCTGTCTGCTGGGTTTGATCTGTTGTTCACCAAACCCCTGGATTTTGATGAGTTCCTGGCTGTGCTTGGCTGTTTAGTTATTTGCCAACAGTCCTCATATGCGATCGCTCAACGGATTTTGGGTCATTTCCCAAGACTTAGTGATCTAAGTCTTGAAAAGCAGTTACCTCCAGCATTTGCAAGTTAGCATCACCATTTTTGAAACACTATCAACAAATTAATCTAATTTCGTTCTGGAGATTTTGAAAAATGTCGTTTACTATCGAGTCTGCACGCTCTATTTTTCCTGACACGCAAGTTGCTGATGCGGTTCCAGCTACCATTGAATCATGCAATCAACTCAGTGCTGAGGATCAGTTAGCTTTACTTTGGTTTGCCTATACCGAGATGGGAGTTACAATCACTCCCGCTGCTATGGGGGCAGCCAATATGGTCTTCGCAGAAAAAACCCTGACTCAAATCAAGCAGATGTCTGCTGGAGAGCAAACGCAAGTTATGTGCGATCTAGTTAACCATACTGATACTCCCATCTGCCGTACCTATGCGTCCTTCGGCACGAATGTCAAGCTGGGCTTCTGGTATCAGTTAGGCGAGTGGATGAAACAAGGAATCGTTGCTCCGATTCCAGAAGGTTATAAACTTTCTACCCAAGCATCAGATGTCCTGCAAGCTATCCGTCAACTTGAAGGGGGTCAGCAACTCACCGTCTTACAAAATATTGTCGTCAACATGGGGTATGCCCCAACGGTTAGCACTCAAAAAGTCAAAGAACCTGTGATTGCACCTAAAGATATCGCACCCCGAGCTAAGGTCAGCATTGAAGGCATCGACAACTTGACAGTCCTGAGCTACATGGAGAATATGAACGCTTTTGACTTCCAGGGGGCTGTGGCTTTATTTGCTGAAGAAGGTGCTTTGCAACCCCCTTTCCAGGAACCAATTGTGGGTCATGAGTCGATTCTCGCATATATGCGTGAAGAATGCTACGGACTCAAGCTGATTCCTGAGCGGGGAGTGTCTGAGTCAGCAGAAGCAGAGTTCACCCAGATTAAAGTGACAGGTAAAGTCCAAACTCCCTGGTTTGGTGACAGTGTTGGCATCAATCTAGCATGGCGGTTCTTGCTCAATCCGCAAGGCAAGATTTTCTTTTTGGCGATCGATTTGCTGGCATCTCCCCAGGAACTGCTGAACTTGGGCTTTGTTAGGTAGAAGAACTTGAGAATAAGTGATGAACTTTGCGTTTTAAGCCTGGGCGATCGCTCAGGCTTAAAATTATCCAGTTCAAGAATGAGAATCGCTCTACGCCCAGAATGACTTACTGTATCTTTAGAATGTTTTAGTAGAACCTATACAAATTATACATTTTCAAACGCTTGCTGAAACATGATTTCTAACAGCGAGGTGTCATGCTAACAAGAGTTAGCAAATTACACAAAACTAGGTGAAATTAAATGGCTGATATTGTTGATACTGCTGTTAAAGCTGGTTCTTTTAGTACACTAGTTGCTGCGGTTAAGGCTGCTGGTCTGGTAGATACTCTTAAAGGAACTGGACCATTCACCCTTTTCGCACCTAACGATGAGGCGTTTGCGAAACTTCCCAAAGGTACAGTAGATGCACTGCTGAAAGACATTCCCAAGCTCAAAAAAATCCTGACCTATCACGTTGTTTCCGGCAAAGTGATGGCGGCTGATGTGGTTAAACTGAAGTCAGCTAAAACGGTTGAAGGTGAAGATGTGAAAATTGACGCTTCTGCTGGTGTAAAGGTAAATGATGCCACAGTCACAACACCGGATGTTGCTGCTGATAATGGTGTTATCCACATCATTGATACAGTGTTGATGCCTGCGTAAATTTTCCGCACAGATAGCAAATACAGCATTGCCAAATCCTTGTATGAATTCAAATGTAGAGACGCGCCTTCGCGAAGCCATGCGCGACAGCACTATTGGCGCACCTCTACAAGGGTTTTGAAAAAATAAAATCATTTTCATACATTCAATCAATCAGCAACGCTGCGAATACTATTTGTGGGGCAGTAACTACCGATAGTTGCTGCCCTACAACTTTTTGGATGTATTTGATACGGGGAAATTTCGATAACTAGATATCATTATTTATTTTATTTGGCAATAAACATTGCAATTTTGTAATAAAATTGTTAAGCTTAATTTATAAAACATCACAAAACCAAAAAGTAAAACTTATAAAAAGCGGTTTAGTGATTGAAGAATTTGGTAGGCTGAACAACTACGCCATCGAAATCTTTGAAAGTACGTGATGGATAGGGGAAGAATCTAGCCCCAAAAAAAGCATACAAGCCCCTACACCCCTGTTTATTGGCTGGTTTGCAGGAAATTGAACTAACCTAAAAACTTTTGCAAAATATAAAGATAAAACCAATGAGAACTAATGTTGGCTTAACTAATCCCTCTCTGTTCAGTCCCACTGATGTTAACTTAACTAGTCCCTCTGTATTCAGTCCTGTTGTCTTCAGATCCGGTTTCAATCACTTTGAGAAAATCAACGCAACTCAAGCCTGGTCACTACTTTTCACTGGAGGTAGAGAAGATAAGACACTTGGACTTAGCCCCACAGTAGGTCGTTTTTTAAACCTCAGCTTGATCGCTATTGCAGGTATCCTCTGGACTTTCTTGTTCCGACCTTTCTAAGCTTCGGGCGGGCTGCTACGCCAATAACTTAGAAATCAAAGATCACATTAAAGTAACCTCGATTGGAGAATCATTATGTCAAAACAGCAAAAAGGCAACAGAGAAGCCAAAAAACCCAAAAAGCAATCTGATGGTACTAAAAAGCAAAAGCAAGACCCCAACAGACATGATGGACTTGTAACACGTATAGTAAAGAGTTCAAATGAGCAACGAAACATTTAACCATAAAACATAGGTAGTCTAACATCGAACCGACAGTTTTCACCCTAATTGAGTTACAGGAGGCAGCTATGGATCAGGATATCGAACTAACTTTAGAGCAAGAATTTAGCCTCAGAAACTTTACCGATCAAGTACGGCAAATGTCCCGCGAACAAGCTCAAGAGTTCTTGATCTTGCAGCATAAGCACATGATGATTCGAGAAATAATGTATCAGGAGATTCTGAAACAAGAGTGGAAATTAGATTTGGATTTCGCCTCTTTGTAAAACCACCGAAGCAATTCTTACTTTCCACAACTGATTAATTCCTGACAATCACAAAACTTGGAGTATTAAGCATGTCAGCTAACACAAACATCACCTCCTCAATGAAAAATAAGCGCAATGCTTGGATTTGGGGATTTACACCTCAAGCTGAACTCTGGAACGGTCGTTTAGCGATGATTGGCTTCATATCCGCTGTCCTGATTGAAGCGTTTTCTGGTCAAGGCTTGCTTCACTTCTGGAGTATTTTGTAGGTTAGCAGTTGTCCTACTGTGATGTTGACCCCGCTCCTTTGCCGTTGACTAGGTCAGCTTCACTTACCAAATAGGCTTTTTAGCGGTAGAAAGGAGCAAATATTCTCCAAGGTTGACCAACACATCTGCAACACTGCCCTTTACCGCAGGTTAAAGCTGTATCACGAATTTACGCTCGAAATGAATATTTAAATCCTAGCAGTGGAGATTAACTCTTATGCCTAAAGTAACCGCTCAAGGAAAAACCTTTGAATGCCCTCAAGGGGCTAATTTACGTCAGGTGCTACTCCAGAATGGGATAGAACTCTACAACGGGGCTACTTCAACGCTTAACTGCCACGGACTCGGCACTTGTGGCACTTGTGCAGTCCAGGTGGAAGGGGCTGTTTCGGAACCGGAATGGCGCGAACGCACTCGGCGATCGCTGCCTCCCCATTCTCTCGCCCAGAACCGCCGACTAGCTTGCCAAACTCAGGTTTTAGGGGATGTCAAAGTGACAAAATTTGATGGCGCTTGGGGTCAAGGAAATCAAACCGTCTGGACACCGAAGGGTTAGTTCAGTTCGTCCAAATCGAAGATAGATACGCGGATTGACAGCTAAATATGTTTTGCTGTTTTCCACACGTATAAATAAAACTTTTTAAATGATAAGTGATAACGATGCCAATTAAAGAACAACCAACTCCCACTCCTTCTCGCCTGATCAGTAACATTTTTCTGGCGCTGGCAGCTTTGTTCCTGATCACAAATTTTATATTGCCTTTTGTCTTAGGTTCTCAGATTCCCGGTGTTCCCTATAGCCTGTTTATCCATCAGGTTCAGGCAGGGGAAGTTGAGCGGGTGCAAGTTGGTCAAAACCAGATTCAATTTCAATTGAAACCGGTCGATGACCAGGCTGGATCTGTATTCTCTACTACACCCATCTTTGATTTGGGATTGCCCAAGTTGTTAGAAGAGAAGGGTGTTGAATTTGCTGCTACTCCTCCGCCCAAGAATGGCTGGTTTACCAGTCTTCTGGGCTGGGTGATTCCACCCCTGATCTTTGTAGCAATCTGGCAGTTTTTTATCAGACGGAGTGGTGGTGGACCCCAAGGCGTTCTCTCGATTGGTAAGAGCAAAGCCAAAGTTTATGTCGAAGGGGAATCTGCCAAAATTACCTTTGCCGATGTAGCTGGGGTAGAGGAAGCCAAGGCTGAGTTGGTTGAGGTTGTGGATTTTCTCAAGACTCCAGAGCGCTATACCCAGATTGGGGCGCGGATTCCCAAGGGGGTGCTGCTGATAGGTCCACCAGGGACTGGTAAAACACTGCTGGCTAAAGCAGTTGCAGGGGAAGCAGGCGTACCGTTCTTCAGTATCTCCGGTTCTGAGTTTGTGGAACTTTTTGTTGGTGTGGGTTCTTCACGAGTTCGTGATCTGTTTGAGCAGGCAAAGAAACAGGCTCCCTGCATCGTGTTTATTGATGAACTGGATGCGATCGGCAAGTCTCGCAGCAGTGGTGGGTTCTACGGCGGCAATGATGAGCGGGAACAGACACTCAACCAGTTGTTAGCAGAAATGGATGGATTTTCAGTGGAAGATGCAACAGTGATTGTACTGGCAGCCACAAATCGCCCTGAAGTATTAGACCCTGCTCTGTTGCGTCCTGGTCGATTTGACCGTCAAGTTTTGGTCGATCGCCCGGAGTTGTCGGGGCGAGAAGCAATTCTCAAAATCCATGCTCGGAAAGTAAAGCTGGGTGAGGACGTAAATCTTAAGGCGATCGCCACTCGTACTCCTGGTTTTGCCGGGGCAGACTTGGCAAACCTGGTGAATGAAGCCGCTCTGTTAGCAGCCCGCAATCAACGCTCCTACGTGGCACAGGAAGACTTTGCTGAAGCAATTGAGCGGGTAGTAGCAGGTCTGGAAAAGAAAAGCCGGGTGATGAACGAGAAGGAAAAGAAAATTGTCGCTTACCACGAAGTTGGTCATGCCTTGGTCGGTTCTCTGATGACCGAAAGTGGTCGAGTTGAGAAAATTTCTATTGTTCCACGGGGTATGGCAGCACTGGGTTATACGCTGCAACTGCCAACAGAAGATCGCTTCCTCATGGATGAAGCAGAACTCCGGGGTCAGATTGCTACCTTGCTTGGTGGACGCTCGGCTGAAGAGATTGTGTTTAACAGTATTACTACTGGTGCAGCCAATGATTTGCAACGGGCGACGGATCTGGCAGAGCGGATGGTGACTACCTACGGGATGAGTAAAATCTTAGGTCCGCAAGCATACCAGCAGGGACAACAACCAATGTTCTTAGGTGATGGGATGCCTAATCCCCGCCGGATGATGAGTGAGGAAACAGCACAGGCAATTGATCGTGAGGTCAAGGAAATTGTGGAAATGGCTCATCAGCAAGCTTTGGATACACTCAAGCTCAACCGAGACTTACTGGAGGCGATCGCCACTCAACTCTTAGAGACAGAAGTTATCGAGGGTGAGAAACTTCACAGTTTGCTGAGTCAGGTTCAAGCTGCAAATAATTTAACCGTTTCAGATAAACCTAATTTAAATCTTTCAGGAGTTAGCTAATGAGTATTCTTACGAAGATGATTGTAAATGCAGATGCCGAGGTTCGCTATCTTACCCCTGGAGAACTGGATCAGATCAAGATATTTGTTGGCAGCAGTGAGCGCCGTCTACGCCTTGTGCAAGTTTTAACTCTGAGTCGCGATCGCATTGTTAAACAAGCTGGAAAGCAACTGTTCCAAAAGAGTCCACGCCTTGTTTCACCCGGTGGTAATGCCTACGGCAAAGAGATGACTGCCACCTGTCTGCGGGATATGGATTACTACCTGCGCTTGATTACTTACAGTGTTGCGGCTGGAGATACTACGCCAATTCAAGAGAGCGGGATTATTGGTGTTCGCCAAATGTACAGATCCCTCGGTACCCCAATTGAGAGCGTTGCCGAAAGTGTTCGTGCCATGAAGAACATCACTACCTCGATGTTGTCTGGAGAAGATACAAGCGAAGTTGGCACTTACTTCGACTACCTAATTAATGCTCTCCAATAGACAACAGGAATCACCTAAAGAGCGATCGCCACGCTATTTTTTTGATTAGACGGTCAAAGCCTTATCAAACCAACCGATTCAGCTTGCCTGCGCTCCTCTGATTGCTGGGTGAAGTAGATCGGCTTGTTTGAAGCGATCGCGCCTTCCCCACTAATTCTGATGCTACGACCTCGCAGTGGATTAGGGCAGTGGATTGTGCGAGAAGAATATCGGTTTGAAGTGACGTACTCCACACACCTGGCAAATAGCAGATGCTTATTGAACATCTATCAACTGGACAACGATTTTGTTCATACCAGTCAAATCTCTGAGCATTTCTCGCATCAGTTGGGGATGTGATTTCTTGACAATCTCCGCCCTATAAGTGCGGAGATTCTTGCTTCATCCGTCCTCCCTAGAAACCCGAATACAAAGTATTCAAATCTCCCCGTTTGGATACGTCCACAAGCACACACGGACTGCCCGACCGCGTTTGAAACGATTTCTTAAATTTTTCTTTGACTCCCACATTTA
>NZ_JBHFLM010000032.1:0-15626 GCF_041928655.1 Pelatocladus sp. BLCC-F211
TCAAAATTCAAAAGTATTGATTTTGACTTTTGACTTGATACTTTTGACTTCCCCGAAGGGGTTGCCTGCCCCATTTTTAAGAGGAGAAAACTGTGACCTGAGTACAGGTACAGTGTGGGGCTTCTGTCGGAGTAAGCTAAAATCTAATTTCATGGCTTTGTCTGAACCTTCAGCCAAGTGCTTATTAAAAAAATTTTCTGTAACTAAGGATACAAAATCACTAATATTTTTCAAAAGAGATTGTCTTATAACTTAACTTTTTCAATTTGATTGTTTGTTGTTTGCGCTCCTACTCACCAACCACTAACAATTGAAATATGTTGCAACGGTGGTCGGGGTCAAATTAGTGCAGCGATCGCCATTAAACAATTAAAAAAATTTATCAGGCAGTGAAACAACTGAACTGGTTAACCGCGTTGAGCAGGATGAAGCGATCGCTGCTCAAGCCATTACAGTTTATGGGCGACTTGATACCTTGACCCTTGAAATATGTTGCAACCTGGATGGGGCGATGTATGCTGGGCTGTACACTGGCTACTAGATTGAGATTTCTGGGTTTAAAAAAATGTCAACAACTTCTATTCCCTCACTGCGTGACCAACAACATCCCCTGATTCGTCAACTTGCTAATAGTATTGAAGCAGCTTGGCATAAACACCTAGACCTTTCGCCCTACCATTTACCTGCGGAGTTGGGGTATGTGGAAGGTAGACTAGAGGGCGAAAAATTGATCATTGAAAATCGCTGTTATCAAACGCCTCAGTTCCGTAAAATGCATCTAGAATTGGCAAAAGTAGGAAACATGCTGGATATTCTCCACTGTGTGATGTTTCCTCGACCTGAATATGACTTGCCAATGTTTGGTTGTGACTTGGTTGGTGGTCGGGGTCAAATTAGTGCGGCGATCGCTGATCTTTCACCTGTTAACTCTGAGCATTCTTTGAGTGAAGCTTATACTTCTGCACTCGTGGCGCTACCAGTACCAGATTTTTCCCAACCGCGTGATTTACCAGAATGGGGAGATATCTTTTCTGAGTTTTGTATGTTTGTGCGTCCGAGTTCCACTGAAGAAGAAACAATGTTTCTCAAACGTGTAGAAGCTTTTTTAGATATTCATTGTCAAAATGCGATCGCTTCTAACCAAATTTCACCCGACAAAGTGGTGCAAATTATTGCTGGACAACATAATTACTGTACCAAACAACAACAAAATGATAAAACCCGTCGTGTATTAGAAAAAGCTTTTGGTTCAGAATGGGCAGATAATTATATGACTACTGTTTTATTTGACCTGCCAAATTAATGATTTTTTTGTTATTAGTTGGTGGTTGGTAGCTGGTTGTTTTTAATTAATATTTTTCCATTACCAATTACTAATTACCAATTACCTATCATCTGTTAGGTTTGCTACGTTTCACCAAAACTTATTAATGTAGAATTTATTCAAAGCGAATAAAATGGAGTAATATAACTGTAATATCGCCGATAAACTCCACTGCATCTCTTCAAATAGCCAGGTGTATCTAGTAGTAACAATTTTAGTTTTTTTATTTTACCAAACCTTCATCTAACTATCTATTAAATAAATGGTTTGTAATTGATAGTTAGTGTATCCATAAGCGCCATTGTGAAAAACATTGGCGTTGAATTGTCTTGATAAATAAAAATTGAATATGAGTAACAGCTTTAAATTTGTGTAATTTATGGTTGATACTTTGCTGTTTCTAAAAAACAATTTCTAATTTATACAACTATGCTTAATTCGCTACTTTTTAATTGCTTTAGTATTAGCAAAATTTAAAGATAAGGGTAATTTACAATGACGCGGATGACAGAGGAATCAGCATTTAGAGAACAACCTCAACTTTGGTGGGCGATCGCGATCGCTCTACCAGTTACAGTTGCGGCTGGGGTGCTGACTATGGCGAAAATGGATCAGGTGAAACAAACTGAACCTGTAGCCAGCGCACCAATTGTCACCACTGTTCATGCTGTGGGACGTATACAACCGCTAGGAGACGTGGTAAAACTTTCTGCTCCCGCAGGAATCCAGGGGACTTCGCGAGTTGAACAACTTCTTGTCAAAGAAGGAGAACGTGTTAGAAAAGGTCAAGTAGTGGCAATTTTGGATAGCTTTGGTAATAACAAAGCTGTATTGGAAGAAGCCAGAGCCAGAGTCCAAGAAGCCCGTGCTAACTTGGAACAAATCAGAGCGACTTTACCAAAAGACATCGAGGCTCAAAGAGCAGTTATTGCTCGCTTAAACGCTCAGTTGCGGGGTGAAAGTGTTGCTCAACGAGCCTTAATTAACCGTATAGAAGCAGAATTAGCGGGACAAAGAGATGTCTTTGGAGCAAGTGTTGCACGTGTTCAAGCCCAACAACGTAACGCCCAAGTCGATGCTCAACGTTATGAGATGTTATACAGAGAAGGCGCAATTTCTCAGCAAGAGCGTGACAATAGACGCTTGAGTGCAGTCACATTTGGTGAGCAACTAGCTGAAACCCAAGCTACACGTAGACAAACCATTGCAACTTTGCAACAACAAATTGCAGAAGCTCAAGTAAATCGAGATAAAACTATAGCAATTTTGCAACAACAAATTGATGAAGAAAGAGCCAGATTGCAAAGACTTCTAGATACTCGTCCGACTAATTTGCAAATAGTACAAGCTCAATATGTGAATGCGATCGCTAATCTTAGAAAAGCAGAAGCACAACTGCGCTTAAGCTATATTGAAGCACCCATGACTGGAGAAGTTTTAAAAATTCATACTAGGGCTGGGGAAACAATGGGTGTAGATGGTATTGCTGAGATTGGAAAAACCGATCAAATGATAGTTGTTGCTGAAGTTTCCGAAGACACAATTGGAAAAGTACGTCTTGGTCAAGAAGCAAGAATTAGTAGTGAAAATGGAGCTTTTAACGGTGAATTAAAAGGAACAGTTACCGAGATTGGTAGAAAAGTGGGTAAGAAAGATGTACTCAATACAGACCCAGCCGCAGATGTAGATGCAAGAGTAGTAGAAGTTAAAATAGCCTTACCTGGTGAAGATAGTGCTAAAGTCGCAGGCTTAACTTATGCCAAGGTAGTTGTCGGTATTGATCTTTGAATTATGAATTATGAATTATGAATTATGAATTATGAAATTAAGGTCATAATTTAGCTTGTCACTTGGAAATCTATTTCAATAATTTTTACATAAAATGCTTGGAGACAAACATAATGTTTGGCAGCAAAATACCTCTGGCTTGGCTACAACTAAAACGTGAAAGAACGCGCCTAGCTGTAGCATTAGCAGGAATTGCTTTTGCCGATATTTTAATGTTTATGCAACTCGGATTTCGGGATTCTCTTTACTATAGTAACGTTAGGTTTCATACTAGCTTACAAGGCGACATTGTTTTAATTAATCCCCAATCCAGTGCCTTACTGTCAATGAAGCCCTTTTCCCAGAGACGTTTATATAGAGCTTTAGATTTAAAAGCAGTACAATCAGTACATCCTATTTACTTAGACTATACTAGCTGGAAAAATCCGATAACAGGCATTCCCCGCAACTTGCTTGTCATTGGTTTTAACCCCGAATCTAACGTATTAAAACTAGAGGGACTGGAAGAAAATTTAGACAAAATTAAAATCCCAGATGTGGTTTTATATGATAAATCATCTCGACAAGAGTATGGGCCAATTGCTGCTAAATTTCAAGAAGGCAAACTAGTTACCGCAGAAGTGAGAAGGCGGTTAATTAAGGTAGGAGGATTATTTACTTTAGGTGCTTCTTTTGGTGCAGATGGTAACTTAATTACTAGTGATGTCAACTTTTTACGAATATTTTTTAATCGACAGCCCGGATTAATTGATATTGGTCTAATTCAACTTAAGTCAGGTGCAAATGCAGATGCTGTTGCTAAAGAATTAAGAAATTATTTACCATCAGATGTAAGGGTTTTAACGAAGCAAGAATATATTGATAAAGAGAGAAACTTCTGGGCAAGTAGTACAGCCATCGGCTTTATTTTTACTTTAGGGACAATCATGGGTTTTATCGTTGGAACTGTGATTGTTTATCAAATTCTTTATACAGAAGTTGCAGATCATTTAGTTGAATATGCAACTCTCAAAGCCATTGGTTATGCACAAGAATATTTATTGGTTGTGATTCTACAAGAAGCTTTGATTTTGGCAGTTTTAGGATATGTACCAGGATTGGCTTTTTCTTTATTCCTTTATCAACAAGCTAGACAAGCAACTCTATTACCAGTTTATATGAGTGCTGCACGAGCAATTCAAGTATTGATTTTGACAATTATCATGTGCTTTATTTCTGGTGCGATCGCAGTTAGGAAATTACGATATGCCGACCCCGCAGATATTTTTTAATGGGTAATTGGTAATGGGTAATTGGGCATATTTAACAACCACTAACGACTAATTATTTACTATGACACAAGAACCTGTGATTTCTATTCAACATCTCAATCATTATTATGGTAAAGGTGCGCTCAGAAGACAAATTTTATTTGACATTAATCTAGAAATTAATCCAGGTGAAATTGTATTGATGACTGGCCCATCAGGATCAGGTAAAACGACATTACTAAGCTTAATTGGTGGTTTGCGTTCGGTACAAGAAGGAAGCTTGAAGTTTTTAGGTAGAGAATTATATCGAGCTAGCCAAACAAAATTAGTCAATATCCGGCGCAATATTGGTTATATTTTTCAAGCCCATAATTTATTAGAATTCTTAACCGCCAGACAAAACGTACAAATGGCAGTAGAATTGGACAAACATATATCTCAAAAAGAAGCGATCGCTAAAGCAGAAAGTATACTCAGAGCAGTCGGTTTAGGACAAAGAATTAATTACTATCCAGATAGTTTATCTGGAGGACAAAAACAAAGAATAGCGATCGCTCGTGCTTTGGTCAACAACCCAGCATTAGTTTTAGCTGATGAACCCACAGCAGCCTTAGACAAACAATCTGGACGCGATGTTGTCGAATTAATGCAGCGTCTTGCTAAAGAACAAGGAACATCTATTTTATTAGTGACTCACGATAACCGGATTTTAGACATAGCTGATCGCATAGTCGAAATGGAAGATGGTATTTTAGTGCGTCAGTCTCAAGGTGCAGCTATAAAAGGTAAAGTTTATTAACAGGGAACAGGGTAGAATTTAATTTTTTGGATTTGGATTATTTGGTTGGCGGCTAGTGCGAAAAGTCACATTCACGCCTTCATTGGATTGTTCTAGAACCAGTAAAGGTGTGGGTTTAGCCTTCTGATCCCAATGCATGTAAGCAACTCGACCTTGAATAGTAGGTTGCCAGTTATCCTCATCATCTGCGGGGCCAAGATAAGTTTCAATACAGTCGATAATCTGGCTAATTGTGGCTGAAGTTGCCTGTGTTGGTAACTTCATGAGGCGAATTTGAATGCGAAATAGCACTCGCTTAGTAATGTTTG
This sequence comes from Pelatocladus sp. BLCC-F211, assembly GCF_041928655.1. NCBI lineage: Bacteria > Bacillati > Cyanobacteriota > Cyanophyceae > Nostocales > Hapalosiphonaceae > Pelatocladus > Pelatocladus sp. BLCC-F211. The sequence continues at coordinate 5,470 of NZ_JBHFLM010000032.1, forward strand.
ATGAAGAACCAGTTTCATACTCAACATCAAAAATTTCATCTACTTGGCGTCCTGTACTGCTAGCTATTCCTACTACTCCTTGTTGGGCTTGATTGGGTCGTAGTGCTTGAGAAATTTTATCTTTGACTTTGATTTTGATTTGATTGAGGATCGCAAAATGAAAAACCTCTTCTGACATCCGCATTCGCAGATAGTCTAGATTAAATTCCCGTGAGTTAATTAAATCAGGATTAGTTTCCATTTTGCGAATCGTGTCCAAAGCGAGTTTAAACTTTTTGTCTAGTTCTCGCGTCCGGAATTTTTCAAACTTGAGCTGTTTGTGTAGCTGATTCATTTTCATTTTGCTATAGACAATTAAAGCAATCACAACTAGGGCTAATCCTCCACAGGTAGCCACTAATAACGGTGCTATTTGCGGATCACTAGCAGGGGCTGGTTGAGATACCTTTTTAGTTTTTGTCCCAGAGGATTGAGCTATAAAAATATAATTTGGCATGGTAAGCAAACATCAATACTTGACTCTTGATGTATAGGATGCCCAAATTCTTGATGTCATTTTGCCCTATTGATGGTATTTTTTAGTGATTAGGGATAGGGGATAAGGGATCGGAGATCAGGGATCGGGGATCAGGGATTGGGCATTGGTTATTTTCCCTTGTCTCCCTTGTCCCCCTTGTCCACGCCACGTGCTACAACGCGGGGGACCCGCGCAACGCAGTGGCTCCCCTTGTCTCCCGTGTCCCCCGTGTCCCCAATCCCCTATCCCCTATGTCCAGACTCCTACCCTTATCTCAAATGTCATCAGGCGATCGCTTCAGTAATATTCGTCTAATTGCTACAGATATGGATGGGACTTTGACTGTGATGGGTAAGTTTACAAGTAAGCTGCTGCAAGCTTTTGAGGATTTAGCAACTATTGGGATAAAAGTGCTAATTGTTACCGGACGTAGTGCCGGATGGGTAAGTGGATTGGCAGCTTATTTACCTGTTGTTGGGGCCATAGCCGAAAATGGTGGTTTGTTCTATCCGGGCGATCGCGAAAAACCTATTGTCTTGACGCCTATTGCTGATTTAGTTAACCATCGTCAGCAATTAGCTGCGGCTTTTGAAAAATTACAAACCGAATTTCCCCATCTGCAAGAATCATCAGATAATCGTTTCCGTATTACTGACTGGACTTTTAGTGTTGCTGGATTAAGTACAGACGAAATCCAAACCTTAAACCATCTTTGTCAACAAATGAATTGGGGATTTACTTACAGCAGTGTCCAGTGTCATATCAAACCCTGGGGACAAGATAAAGCAGTTGGGTTATTGCAAGTGTTGCAGAGATACTTTCCTCAGTACGCACCCCAAGAAATTGTAACTGTTGGTGATAGTCCCAATGATGAAAGTTTATTTGATGAACGTTGTTTTCCTGTTTCTGTGGGTGTCGCCAATGTTTTAGAGTATGCAGAACAGTTGCAGTATCAGCCTGTTTATGTGACTACTGCTGCGGAAGGCGAAGGATTTTGTGAATTGACACGATATTTGATTTCGCCTTAAGTGCTTTTTTTATTGTGCGATGCGATCGCCCTAGTCGCTTGTCAACTTTAAATTCAAAGTTTGTAGTGAGGACTTTAGTCCTCAAATACCTCAAATATTCAGGCACTAAAGTGCTTACTACAAACAGACTACTAGTTAAATTTTAATTAAATATTTTTACTTTCAATTAACTAGCTTCTTCTATGGTCACTATGTGTGTCCACAATTGATAATACTGTCAAATTTCAAGTTATGAGCAAAACTTAGCATCGAGTATAACAGCTATTAGCTGAATGCCTATTTACTTCACGCCCGCGAAAAGACAAACATGAGCCTTTCCATCGCTGATTACAACTTCATCGAAGTTCTCTATGAAGACAATATTACTTGGGTTTATCGTGCTTTGCGAAAATCAGATCAAACTTCGGTGATGATTAAAACACTCAAAAGTGATTACCCAACTATAGAAGAACTTGCTCGATTAAGACACGAATATAAAATACTCCAATCTTTGGAGATAGAAGGAATTGTGAAACCCTTAGCTTTAGAAAGCTATCACAATGGTCTGGTATTAATTTTATCAGACTTTGAGGGAGAGTCTTTGAAAAATTTTATTAGCAAAGAAAATTTTGATTTAAACGATTTTTTGCAAATTGGTATTCAATTATCTTCAATTTTGGATCAGTTACATCAAAATAATATTATTTATAATAACATCAAAACTCATAATATTTTCATTAACTCGAAAACAGGTCAAATCAAACTAATAGACTTTAGCATTTCATCGTGTCTGTCGCGAGAAAATTTCACGCTTAGTAATTTCAATTTGATTGTTCGCGAGGCACTTGTTGAAGGAGTAAATACTCTTGCTTATATGTCACCAGAACAAACTGGTAGGATGAACCGTTCAATTGATTATCGAAGTGATTTCTATTCTTTAGGAGTTACTTTTTATGAAATGTTAACTGGACAGTTACCTTTTCAAGTTACCGACCCTTTGGAACTCGTTCATTGTCATATTGCCAAAATTACAATTCCGCCTCACGAACTCAATGCAAATATTCCCCAGGCAGTTTCGGAAATTGTTATGAAATTATTAGCTAAAACCGCTGAAGAAAGATATCAAAATGCCTTGGGAATCAAAGCTGATTTAAAAGAATGTTTACGACAATTACAAACGACTGGCAAAATTGAAAATTTCATAATTGGTCAGCTTGATTTATACAGCCAATTTCTGATTCCGCAAAAACTTTATGGTCGAGAAACTGAAGTAAATAAGTTGATGGATGCCTTTGAACGAGTCAGTTTAGGGGCAAGCGAAATAATGCTAGTAAGTGGCTACTCAGGAATTGGCAAATCTTCTTTAGTAAATGAAGTTCATAAACCCATTGTACGACAACGGGGTTATTTTATTTCTGGTAAATTCGACCAATTTAAACGCAATATCCCTTATGCTTCCTTAATTCAAGCCTTTCAAGATTTGATGCGTCAGTTATTAACAGAAAGTGCGGAAAAAATCGCTAATTGGAAAACAAAAATTTTAAAAGCTATTGGTACAAACGGTCAAATTATTATTGATGTTATTCCTGAAGTCGAACAAATTATTAATCCTCAGCCAGTGGTTCCGCAATTAGGTCTCACCGAATCACAAAATCGATTTAATCGGGTGTTTCAACAATTTATTCATGTATTTTGTCAATCGGAACATCCATTAGTGCTGTTTTTGGATGACTTACAGTGGACAGATTCAGCTTCCCTCAAGTTAATTCAACTGTTGCTCAGTGATCCAGATAGCAAATATTTATTAATAATTGCAGCTTATCGAGATAACGAAGTTAATCCGACGCATCCACTAATGTTGACTTTAGAGGAAATCAGAAAATTTGGTGCAGTTATCAATAATATTGTCCTTCAACCTTTGGAAATTACTCATGTTAATCAATTGGTTAGTGATACCCTCCGCACTGAACAAAAAAAGTCACAGCCGCTAGCTGAGTTAGTCTTTAATAAGACTCAGGGAAATCCTTTCTTCTTGACTCAATTGCTGAAATCTCTTTATCAAGAAAACCTGTTGTCATTTAATTTTACTGAAGGGAGTTGGCAGTGGGATATTGAACTGCTACAAGATATTGATATCACTGATAATGTGGTTGAGTTGATGGTCAATCAGATTCAAAAGCTATTACCAACTACACAAAATGTCTTAAAGTTAGCTGCTTGTATTGGGGATAAGTTTACTTTAGATGTTCTGAGTATTGTTAATCAAAAATCGTTTTCCGAAACAGCAAAAGATTTATGGGAAGCTTTGCAGACAGGTCTAGTTTTACCCTTAGATGAATCTTACAAAATACCTCTAGTTATCAATCATCCACAAAATGAACAATTGACAGTTTCCTATAAATTTCTACACGACCGAGTGCAGCAAGCTTCTTATTCTCTAATTCCCGATTCCCAAAAAAAAGAAACTCATATCCGAATCGGTCAACTGCTGCTAAAAAACACTACAATTGAAGAACGAACAGACAATATTTTTGCTTTAGTTAATCAACTCAATTACGGAATTGAGTTAGTGACATCAGAGTCAGAAAAAAATGAATTAGCTGAACTTAATCTGATCGCAGGTCAGAAAGCGAAAACAGCAATGGCGTATGAGTCTGCTATTCGTTATCTCAAAAAAGGTTTGGAATTATTAGCAGATTCTAGCTGGCAAAATCAGTATGAGTTAACACTAGCGCTGTATGATTCAGCAGTTGAAACAGCCTATTTCAACGGCGACTTTGATCAGATGGAGAAATGGACAAATGTTGTCCTACAACAAGCAAAAACCTCTATCGACAAAATGAAAATCTATGAGGTCAAAATTCAAGCTTGTATGGCGCAAGTCAAACAACTGGAAGCGATTAAGATTGGATTACAAGCGCTAGAATTATTAGGGGTAAATTTGCCAGAGTCGCCTAGTTCATCAGAGATTCAGCAAACTCTGAGCCAAACAGCAACAAATTTGGCTGGGAAAAATATAGAAGACTTGATTGATCTCCCATTAATGACAGATATAGATAAGCTAGCAGCCATACGGATGCTAACGAGTATGGGTTCTCCTACTTATCAATCTGCACCTGCATTGTTTCCGTTAGTTATATGTGAACAGGTAAATTTATCTATTAAAAATGGAAATTCGCCCTTCTCGGCCTATGGTTATGTTTGTTACGGTGTGATTTTAAATGGTATAGTTCAGGACATTGAATCGGCTTATAAATTTGGCAAGTTGGCTTTAAGTGTAGTGGAACACTTCAATGCTTTAGAACTTAAAACAAGTGTATTTTTTGTCGCAGCAGCGTGTACGATTCATGGCAAGGTTCATGCTAGAGAAACTTTGCCACTTTTACAGGATGGTTATGCGAGTGGGTTAGAAAATGGACATTTTGAATATGGTGGTTATGCTGCTATGCAAAAATGCCAATATTCATATTATATTGGACAGGAACTGCCAAGACTTGAACAAGAAATAGCAACAACCAGTACTACCCTTGCTCAACTCAAGCAAGAAAACGCTTTAAGCTGGAATCAAATCTTTCAACAGTCAGTTCTTAACTTGCTGGAACCTTGCGAAAATTGCTGCTGTTTACTAGGTGAAGTATACAACGAGGAGAAAGCATTACCGCTTCTTGAGGAGGCTAATGATAGAACTGGACTTCACTACTTTTATTTAAATAAACTTATCCTTTGTTATTTATTTGGAGAGTATGAGCGAGCATCGGAAAATGCAGTGAAAGCCGAGCATTATTTAGATGGAGTCAAAGCATTTCTGGCTGTGCCAGTGTTTCATTTCTACGATTCTCTAGCACAAATAGCGATATATTCATCAGCTTCAGAGTCACAACGAAAATATCTTTTAAATAGAGTTATTAGTAATCAGGGAAAAATGCGAAAATGGGCAGATCATGCCCCGATGAATTTTCAGCATAAATATAACTTAGTAGAGGCAGAGAAAGCGCGGGTATTAGGGCAATATTGGCAAGCAATGGAGTTTTATGATCTATCCATTGTTGGTGCTAAGGAGCAAGGATACATCCAAGAAGAAGCCCTAGCAAACGAACTTGCAGCCAAGTTTTATTTTGAAAGTGGTAGAGAAAAGGTAGCTCACACTTATCTAACTGATGCTTATTATGGATATATTCATTGGGGAGCAACAGCAAAAGTTAGAGATTTAGAAGCAAAATATCCTCAAATTCTTTCACGGATATCGGAGCGAAAAACTCAAGGTTTAGAGACGACTACTCAGGATATCGCTGGAGATTTTGATTTAGCCGCAGTGACAAAAGCCTCACAAGCTCTTTCTGGCGAAATTGTGTTAGATAAATTGCTGTCTAAATTAATGCACATTTTGATGGAAAATGCTGGTGCAGAAACTGGATTTTTAATTTTAGAAAAAGCAGGAAGTTTACTAATAGAAGCTTCGGGCAAATTTAGTGAAAATGAAATCATTGTCCGACAATCGATAGCTGTAGATTCTTGTCAACAATTACCAATATCTGTAATCAATTATGTTCAGCGAACTCAAAAAGATGTCGTATTAAATGATGCGGTAATTGAGGGATTTTTTACAAACGATAGTTATATTATCAACCACAAACCCAAATCTGTATTGTGTATGCCAATTGTCAATCAAGGTAAACTGATTGGCATTTTGTACTTAGAAAATAAGTTGATTGCTGGAGCATTTACAGCAGAAAGATTAAAAATTTTGCAACTTTTATCTTCTCAAGCAGCAATCTCAATTGAAAATGCACGTCTTTATAATGATTTAGAAGAATATAATCGGACGCTGGAAGCAAAAGTAGAAAAGCGAACACTAGAGTTACAAGCCAAAAACTTACAACTACAACAGGAAATTCGCGATCGCCAACTAGCAGAAGAAACCGCAGCCACAGCCAATCGTGCTAAAAGCGAATTTCTCGCTAATATGAGTCATGAACTTCGTACTCCACTAAACGGTATTTTAGGTTACGCTCAAATTTTCCAGAAGAGTAAAAATTTAACAGAACAACAAAGAACAGGTGTAAAAATTATTTATCAATGTGGTGAACACTTACTCACATTAATTAACGATATTTTAGATGTATCCAAAATTGAAGCTCGGAAAATGGAACTTTATCCCAAAGAACTTCATTTGGCGGATTTTTTGGAGAGTATAGTCCAAATGTGTGGGATTCATGCTCAGGAAAAAGGAATTAATTTCATTTACAAAGTATTAACTCCCTTACCAACCTTTGTTCAAGCTGATGAAAAACGGCTGCGTCAAATTTTGATTAATTTACTTAGCAATGCCATCAAGTTTACAGAAAAAGGTAGTATAACCTTCAAAGTAGATATCATTAGTCAAGAGTCAGAGGATTTTAAACCAATAACAAATGACAATAGAGACGCGATTAATCGCGTCTCTAATCACAAAATTCGGTTTCAAGTCGAAGATACAGGTGTTGGCATTGCACCGGAGCAATTAGAAGACATATTTCTACCATTCAAGCAAGTGGGTCAGGACAGTCGTAAGATAGAAGGAACAGGATTAGGATTGGCAATTAGCCGTCAACTAGTAAAGATGATGGGCGGTGAACTGAAGGTCAAGAGTACTTTAGGTAAAGGGAGTATTTTTTGGTTAGATTTAGATTTACCAGAGGCTAGTCAACTAACTCATGCTCAGAACGTCGATGAACGCAATATTATTAGCTTTGTTGGTTCTAAACGCAAAATTTTAGTTGTTGATGATAAATGGTCAAATCGTTCTCTGTTGGTGAATTTATTACAGCCTTTGGGGTTTGAAGTTCTAGAAGCAACAAATGGCTTAGATGCTTTGCACAAAGCACAGGAATTTCAGCCAGATGTGATTTTTATGGACTTAGTGATGACCGTCATGGACGGGTTTGAAGCTACTCGTCGCCTGAGAAGTCTCCCAGAACTGAAGGGAGTAGTAATAATTGCTGTCTCGGCTAGCGTGTTTGAGTTTGATCAACAACAGAGTCGAGGAGTTGGTTGTGATGATTTTCTCGCTAAACCCATCCAAGTAGCAGAACTTTTAGAAAAATTACGGGTTCATTTGGGATTGGAATGGGTTTATGAAGAGGTAGTCAATTGGGAATCCCAAGAATATATTAATCCAAAACCTCAAATCCAAAATTTAAATTTAATTGCTCCACCAGTAGAAGAACTAGCTATTTTGCTAGATTTAGCAATGAGAGGTGATCTTAGAGGTATTACTCAAAAAGCCACAGAATTAGAAAAGTTGGATGAACAATTAATTCCTTTTACTAGCCATTTGCGTCAACTTGCCAAAGCTTTTAAAGGTAAAAAAATTCTAGAATTTCTCAAAAAATTTTAATAAAAAGAGGGTTTATGAAAACTAATTTAAATCAAAAGGGTGTGATCTTAATTGTGGATGACACTCCTACAAACCTCGAAATACTATTTGATTTTTTAGGGGATTCTGGATTTACGGTTTTAGTTGCAGAAGATGGGGAAAGCGCGATCGCCAGAGCAGAATATGCTCCACCTGACCTGATACTGTTAGATATACTCATGCCCGGAATGGACGGTTTTGAAACATGCCGTTGTCTGAAAGCGAATGAATTAACAAAAGACATTCCCATCATTTTTATGACTGCGCTTTCCGACACAGTCGATAAAGTCAAAGGCTTAAATCTCGGTGCAGTTGATTACATCACTAAACCGCTTCAGCATGAAGAAGTTTTAGCACGGATCGAGCTACATCTGAAGTTGCAGAACTTGACAAAAGCACTCCAAGAACAAAATCGACATCTGGAAGCAGAGATTTCTGAGCGCAAACAAGCAGAACAAAAAATTCGCGAACAAGCTGCTTTACTTGATATCGCCACAGATGCAATTCTCTTGCGAGACTGGGACAATACCATTCGTTTTTGGAATCAAGGCGCTGAACATTTGTATGGATGGAAGACTCAAGAAGCGATCGGCAAGAATGCAAATCAGCTTTTATATAAACCAGAAACTGTTTCTCAACTCGAAAACGTCCGTAAAAGTTTAGCCGAATCTGGTGCATGGCAAGGGGAACTGCATCAGATTACTAAAGAAGGAAAAGCAATTATTGTGGCTAGTCGTTGGACTTTGATGCGTGATCAAGATGGACAACCAAAATCAATTTTGACAGTTAACACCGACATTACAGAGAAAAAACTCCTCGAAAGTCAGTTTCTGCGCGCCCAACGGCTAGAAAGCGTAGGGACGCTGGCTGGTGGTATTGCCCACGATCTGAATAATATACTGACTCCAATTTTGACAGCAGCCCAACTACTGCAACTCAAACAACCAAACATCGATGACCGCAGTCAGCAGATGTTTAAGACTATAGAATCGAATGCAAAACGTGGGGCGGCTTTGGTCAAGCAAGTGTTGTATTTTACCCGTGGTGTTGAAGGTAAGCGGACAATTGTCCAAATTGGTCACTTGTGTGCGGAGATTAAGCAGATTGTCGAAGAAACATTTCCCAAATCCATTGAATTTTCTACAAATATCCCACCAAACCTCTGGGCTGTAATTGGAGATCCCACCAACCTGCATCAGGTAATCATGAATCTAGTAGTCAACGCCCGCGATGCTATGCCCAACGGCGGGACTTTGAGTATTTCGGCGGAAAATATCTTCATTGATGAACAATATGCCCGCATGAATATTGATGCTTGCGTTGGCCCCTACATTGCCATTACCGTTGCCGATACAGGGATTGGGATGCAAGCCGAAATACTAGATAGAATGTTTGAGCCATTTTTCACAACAAAAGAAATTGGCAAAGGTACAGGCTTGGGTCTTTCTACTGTCAGAGGTATCATTAAAGGCCTTGGCGGTTTTGTGAGTGTATTTAGTACAGTAGGCAGAGGAACGAAATTTAAAGTCTTCCTCCCAGCAGTCGAAGCAACAGCAACACCGATATCAGAAGACTTAGAACTGTTCAAAGGTAACGGAGAATTAATTTTAGTTGTAGACGACGAAGCCAAAATTCTCGAAACTACCAAAATCTCTTTAGAAACCTACAACTACACGGTGATGACAGCTAAAGATGGCATTGAAGCGATCGCACTTTATGCCCAGTATCAAGATCAAATCAGCGCTGTCTTAATGGATATGATGATGCCATCAATGGACGGTGTAACGACATCTCGCACTTTGCAAAAAATTGACCCCTTAGTCAAAATTATTGCTATCAGTGGTTTAGCAGCTAACGGGAAATTGGCAGGAAATCCCGCAGTCAAAGCATTTATTGCGAAACCATACACGACTAAAGAACTGTTGCAAACTTTACACAGTGTTTTGTATCAAGAAGCAATTAAAAAAGGGTGTGAGGGTGTGAGGGTGTGAGGGGTGTGGGCAATACTGCTTGGATAAGACAAATCGATTGCCATTTAAACCCCGTAGAGACGTTGCAGTGCAACGTCTCTACATGCCCAAAATTATGACGAAAAATTCTTATACCAATTCTTTATGAAGCTGCGCTAAATAAAGCTTCAAGAATGAAATCGTAACAGGTGAGAGAAGCAATCACCTCAGGTGTAATTGTTTCCAGGACTTGAGCTAACTTTTGGCGCAGTTGGTTGAGAGTTTTGCAG
>NZ_JBHFLM010000033.1:0-3043 GCF_041928655.1 Pelatocladus sp. BLCC-F211
ATCAGAGACTTTTCCCCCAGAACTGGAGAATATGAGTTGTTTACTCTGGGATTTCCCTGCACCGGAACCAGCATTGCAGGTAACGGAACCGGACTCAAGCACCCAGAGTCAAGCTTGTGGCTCGAAGCATTGCGGTGCATCACAATCGGACAGACTACATAGTAGAGCAACTACGTCAGCATCAAAAGTAAAAACATCAAGTGCGATCGCTTCCACTCAAACCCAAAAACCCCGTCATAGTGACCGAGACGATTTTAGATTTTGGATTTTGGATTTTGGATTAAATCTAAATCTAGAATCTAAAAAAAAGGTTGCAAGCCTCTGGGTTTACCCAGATGAAAACCAAAAAAATCATTATTGCAAGCCTCTTCTTTATAAGGAGAGGTCAATCCAAAATCGTAAATCCAAAATCCAAAATTGGTTGACCGGGTTCGAGTTGGGGTATATCCCGTAGGTTAGTTATAGAGATTAGTTATAGTTGCAAGTCTTGTAATTACTACTACGGCGCGGTTGATGATTTCGGAAATTGAGAAGGTTGATTGAGTGCGATCGCACTATCTCTAGTTGTCCTCTTTTTTGGCATTGACGGCTTAAGCTTTTGTTAACGAATCAGCTCTAAATAGCTCTATTTGATAACCATTTCCTTGTTTATTTAGGAATAATTCTGAATTGAGCTTGTTTACTAAAAAATGCTGATATTGTGTGTTATTAAGGGTTACAAAAGTATAAGGTTTATCGATTGCTGACTGTAAAATTTCTCGTAATTTTGTAGGCAATGTTTCAAAATTCTTTACTAAACCTGAAGATTGTAACTGTGTAAAACGTTCGTTGGATATTGGCTCGCTCTTGAGATACGCAGTTGCTAGTGGTACTTGGTTCAAGTGTTTTACGACTTTAAGAAGTTCAGCAACAGTAGAAGATACGACTTTAGGAGCAAGATGAACAAACCCAAAAATCTTGTTATAAGTTTTGTTTTCACCGACGAAAACTAGATGAAACTGATCTCCTTGTGTCAGACCACTAGTATAACTTTGATCATGTAAGGCTTCTTCAAAAGCTTTGTTTGAGGTAGCAAAAACCCGATTGGTAAAATCGCTAGACAAGTTTCCTTGAAATGCTTCAACTGCAAGTTGTTGTGAGCCGATATAGCGGATAACTTCAGCATTTCCTTGGTGATCTAATTTCATATAGGTCGCAATTGGGCTATGCATGGGTGTAAATTTGAGCAGTACCTCTCTAAAAGAGACTTTTACATTTGCTGTTATATAGAACTGAGTTAACAGTATTCCTAACAAAACACATAGAAGTATTCCTAAAGCTCGAAAATGTATCGAAGTTATAAATTTTCTCATGAGCTAAGTACTCAGACAGAATTAATTACGCACATTGTTTTTTTGTTCGTTGTTAATAGTTTCCTGTCTCCACCGAGAATGCCAAATTGGGATAGGTGGTACTGTTTGATTTTAAGCTAAATGTACTACATTCAAGCTTTTGGCGAGATTATTTCGCTTCGATCACAATGACGACCAAAGGCAATTTAGTATAATCGGTATCTTCTAAAGCAATCATCATCTGGAGCGCCGATACTTCTACTGAATTGGCGCTCCAGAAAAATTCTTATTTGGTCTTACCTGGCTGAATCACGCCCACACTGCGTTCCCCAACAAATAGTCGGTTGTCTATAGAACCTTCCACTGTAATCTTACGCATTCCTGGCGAGAGAACAGCTTGCAGTGCTGATCTGTTGAACTTGACCATAAGATCAGGTACACCATCATTATCAAAGTCACCTACTTCTGTGGGTGAAGACTCAGCCTTGATAGGTGAAATAGACACGCCATCAATAGCTGTAATCTTTACAGATGAAACATTTATATTGGCAGGAGCAAACGGAGGTGGCAGTTCAATATATGCTGTTACGAAACGACCTTGGCTTTTAAGGTTAATTGTTTCAGGACCAAATTCTGTAGTTGCCACGACAAAATCTGGAACATCGGTGACTACTGCTGTTGTACTTGCTTCTCGATTGAACTTTGGAACCGGTTTCTCGTTCGATGGTGCAGAGTTGGAAAATAACTCCTCACCAGCAAATGTACGACCATTGACATTTTCTACCGCAGCATTGAATGTATAGGTACCATCGTCATTGTAAGCATTAAATATTGCCCCATACTGACCGTCACCAGGTAGAGCATCTCCATGTTCAGCCAATCCATCATCATAGAAAACTATCGGAACTGAGCTACCATCTGGGCGTATTGCTTTACCCTGTACTTTGGCTCCAACGACTGCTTGTCCATCGAAGGTTGGTGTAGCTTGTAGCTTCACAACTTCGGGAAATTTTACTACATCCTTTTGAACAGACAGATTGAGCTGAACACCGTCGTGATCTGCAAACGCTACGATACCGAATTTGCCTGTAGTGACATTGCTACTGGACACGTTCATCTTCCATGTCCCACTTTCAGGTTTAGCAATCCGGAAGATGACGCTATTTGAGCCACCTATAAATTCAACATTAGGATAACTGCTGGCAGATTCTTTATTGATAATGTTGCCCGAAGGAGTAGTTAATGAAAGCGAGATGTTGTCACTGGAATTTGCCAAGCTTAATGCAAACGTTGCGCTGTCTGCATTGTTCTCTACAAAGATTGGAAACTCAACGGCTTGATTTGCTGAAATTGTATTTACCGGAGCAGATGCCAAAATGCCATTGCCGGTACTTTCAGCAGCAAGTTGAATGAAGACATTACTAAGATCAGAACTATTGGCGACACGATAAAACTTACCGCCTGTTGAAGTTGCAATATTTTGCAAAGTTGCTTGACCAGAGGTAGAAATACCGCTACCGACTCCGAGCGTTAATACAGTCACTCCTTCTTTCTGTAGTGTTGGTATTACTGAACTGAGGGGGCGACGAAATAAGCTAAAACATAGACTCGATAAGCTTCATAGCCCTTAAACCCTGTTGATAATATTTACGTTTATTACGATTAATTCTCATTAATTCGGTTACTAACCCCACACAAATATCTTTGAAATT
>NZ_JBHFLM010000034.1:0-15406 GCF_041928655.1 Pelatocladus sp. BLCC-F211
GGTACAGCGAAGCACGGGATTAATCGTGCTGCCAACTCGGAGATTGTCAAACTTGATGGCATCGAGCCACCAAGTTTGACCTGCTATCCCTCCCCGACCTCAGCGAAGCAGGTCGGGGTATCCCGCAGAAAAAGATGAATATCAGATAGATTCGCTATGACTTGCTACCTTTATGTTCCAAGCTACTCGTCGCCGTCTGGCTATTTGGTACACAGCTGTAACTGCTTTACTGCTACTACTATTTGCAATTGGTGTGTACTTGTATGTCCGCAATACTTTGGTGGAGCGAATTGACGATACCTTAAATCATGTGGTGGAAGTAGTTGAGCGATCGCTAGTAATTGAACCTGTGAACTCAAATACTAGTCAACACCGGATTAACTTAGAAGCTAGTTTTCGTGACAACACCGATACTGTAGAAACTGTAGAAGATGACCACATAGATTTAGAATGGTTTAGCCCCACAGGAGAACTACTCTGGTCTACTCTTTCAGAACCTCTCGATATTCCGATTCATGTCAACCGCACAGGTGAGACTGTACATATAGTCAAGAGGAAAGAAAGACACGGAGAAATAGAGACGCAAGGACAGGGAAATACTATCAATTCCTACTCTCAATTTGATACAAAAGATTTAGAAATTTTGTTGCGTCAGGTAACTCAACGAGTAGAAGTCGGTAAGCAAGTCGTGGGATATCTGCGTGTCAGTCATCCTTGGTTTGAAGTCACAAAACCGAGCCGACAGTTGATACTTGATTTAGCAATAGGTATCTGGATGATGGTGCTTTCTGTGGGAGCAAGCGGTTGGTTTCTTTCTGGTAAAGCTATGGAACCTGTACACGAATCTTACCAACGCCTCAAGCAATTTACTGCTGATGCTTCTCATGAACTCAGAAGTCCGATCGCTTTGATTCAAACTAATGTGCAGGTTGCTCTGGCTGATTTAGATTCTGTTGAGGTGAAAGACAGCACTCTTTCCCACTATCGTCAACAGTTAAAAGTAGTAGAACGCCTCACCCAGCGCTTAGGTAAACTAGTTAATGATTTACTTTTCCTAGCTCGACAAGATAGCGGTATCAGCACAGAAAACTTTGCTGCTTGTCCTCTGGATGCTTTGCTGATGGAAGTAGTAGAAGAACAACAACTGTTAGCTGCTGAAAAAGATATTACCCTCACTTTCAACTTAATTGATCCTCCAGATACGGAAACTAACCCCGAAATATTAGAAAATTGGTTCACACTCTCAGGTAACTGGAATCAATTAGTGCGATTATTAACAAACTTAATTAGTAATGCTTTGCGCTACACTCCATCTTCTGGACGAGTAAATGTAGAATTAGCACGCATAGAAGCAACTAATCGTGTTTCCGGACTACGTTCTAGTTACCCACAATTGCAAATAAAAGTTAGCGATACTGGTATCGGTATTCCCGCAGAAGCACTACCCCGGTTATTTGACCGCTTTTACCGAGTAGATCCAGCGCGTACCCATCCAAATAAACATATCAAGACTGAAAATACTACTGGTTCAGGATTAGGATTAGCGATCGCTTTAGCGATTGTAGAAAACCATCAAGGTCAAATTCAAGTTGAGAGTACTGTTGGTAAAGGTACTAATGTCACTGTTACTTTACTCGTGAGTTATAAAAATTATGATTAAAACACCAAGACGAGCCAGTGCGTTGCGGGGGTTTCCGAGCCAGCGCGTTGCGGAGGTTCCACGCCACCTGCTTTATGCCGGGGAACCCGTCCACCGCAGTGGCTCCTCCGTTGTAGCGACTGGCGTCCCGTTGTAGCACCTGGCGTACCAAGACACAAAGTTACCTAACTTCAAATTTCCTTTGTGTCTTAGTGTCTTTGTGGTTGATAACTTCCCAAAATTATTTAAGCTGCTATTGCTTCTTGATAGGGAACAAACGTTTTCTTGGTAGCGCCACAAATCGGACAATACCAATCTTCTGGTATAGCCTCAAAAGGTGTACCCGGTGCAATACCAGAATCAGGATCACCTTCTACAGGATTGTATATCATTGAACATTGGCGACAGATCCATTTTTGTGTAGCAGGATCACCACTAACTGCTTTGGGAGAGGGGTTTACTCCTTCTAAAGCTTGTAATGCTTCAGTATATTGCCGAGCATGATGGTTTTCAATATGTGTCAGTAAGCCAAAATTATGAGCGGCTTTGCGGAATATACTAGCGTGTTCGCGAGACTCGGCTTGTTGTGCTTCAAACTCAACAACTGCTTGACTATCTCGATCAGCACGCGCTTGTTCAGTAAAGCCTGGATACATGGTTGTATATTCGTAAGTTTCTCCTTCTATGGCTAATTCTAAACAGCGAGCTGCGATCGCTTTTTTTTGCTCTTGTGTTAACGACGCTACATCACCCACTACCAACTCTGGATGCATTAACCGAAAATGGGCAAAGGCGTGTTCTGTTTCCTGATTTGCTGTTTCTCGAAACAGCTTTGACAGTTCGCTCATCCCTAATTGGCGAGTCACTTCCGCAAAGAAAAGATACTTGCGATTCGCCATTGATTCTCCTGCAAAGGCTTCACCCAAGTTGTTCGCAGTGTTGGAGTTCGATAAGTCCATAGGTTCCCTCTTGTGAATCCACTTTTTCGGCTGCTATGAAAATAGCAATTGTCTAGTTAAGTCATACTCGTAATGAATATGAATATAGCACATAAAATGAACTCATTACGAGTATGAGAAAAACTCTGTCAATCCAAAATCCAAAATTGTTTGACTCTTGTTATACCCTTACACCCTTACATCCCCATACCCTTTTTTTCAGTCACGTTACGCTTCTAAGAATGGATAGTTGGTGTAACCTTTTTCCAAATCTTTGTCGCCTATACCGTAAAAGGTTTTCCCATCTGGTGTATTCAAGCCAGCATGTATTTGAAAACGTTGGGGTAAATCTGGATTGGCGATGAATAGCCTAGCATAGGAAACCAAGTCAGCCTCACCAGAGGATAAAACTTGATTACCTTTTTGCTTGTCGTAGCCACCGTTAGTGATGATTGTACCTGTGTAAAGCGGGCGGAAAATCGGCAGCACAGGATTGAGAACTTCACGAGTGGCTAAATCGGTTTCATTGGGTTCCATTAGGTGAATGTAAGCCAGGTTAAAGTCATTGAGTCTAGCGATCGCATAGCTGAAAGTCTCTTGAGGATTTGAGTCTTTCATCCCGTAAAATGTGTTACTCGGTGAAAGCTTGATCCCAACGCGATTTCCTCCCCAGACATTAGTAACAGCTGTGACGGCTTCTAGTAAAAAGCGAGTGCGGTTTTCAATCGAACCACCGTATTCATCATGACGCTGATTTGAGCCATCCTGAAGGAACTGATCGATTAAATAACCAAACGCCCCATGCAACTCCACACCATCAAATCCCGCCGTCATGGCATTTTCTGCACCTTGGCGAAATTGTTCAATAATTTGGGGAATCTCCTCAGTTTCTAAGGCGCGGGGTGTTTCAAGATTAACTTTACCTATGGGTGTGTGGAGTGTTCCAGCTGCTGCGATCGCACTTGGTGCAATAGGTAATTCTCCATTCAGTAAGGCAGAGTGAGCCACACGTCCACTATGCCACAGTTGCAAAAAAATCTTGCCTCCTTGAGCATGAACTGCTTCCGTTACCTGCTTCCACCCCTCTATCTGCTCTTGAGAGTAAATTCCCGGACAATTCATGTATCCATTACTGAGGGGAGAAACCATTGTGCATTCAGTAATAATCAATCCAGCTGATGCACGTTGAGCATAATAAGTTGCCATTAGTTCATTTGGAAGAGAACCAACTGCCCGTAGACGTGTCATTGGTGCCATGACGATGCGATTTGGCAGACTGTAGGGTCCTAGCTTGACGGGCGAGAACAGATTAGTGAGTGAATCCACGGTTTGCATATTCTATATGATAATTCCGAGCAGAATAAAGCCCCTAGTTTTCAGATGTGGAACTGGAACCAATCCAAAATCTAAAATACTATTAGCGGATGACTTGGCAGCTTCTACTCGTTCTATATACAGAACAACAGCATCGTTTGTCTTTCCTCTTCTTGCCAAAAATATTCTAATCTTGCAAACAACTGTTGCTAAAAAAGCAGAAATGACCACCGCAACTATTAGGTAATGCCTAATTACCCATTACCGAGATGGGCGGATAGCATAAGTGTTCAAGCGGACATGATTATGATTTTCCCTCTTTGATGTCCTCTTTTTCCAAGAAACTTGATCACAATCAAGGAAATAAAAATAAAATGATAGTAATTTAGTAAAAGTTTACGTAAAATCTAGTACTATTTTTAATTTTGTTAATAAATAAAGGGTAAATGTGACAGTTCTAAAATCTAGCCTCAAGCTATTAGGCTCTGCTTCTGTGAGAAATCTCCTGCATCCAATCCTCTTAGAGGGCGTAACATGCTTAATTACTGCGAAGAATTAACTGAGCAAAAGCCTTTACTTATTGATTTCCAACAAGAGGGTGCTTCCAATCAACTCTTTACTAATCCACCACTTGTGACCAGCTACAATTCTGGGTGGAGCAACATTTACTTTGAGCATCACTATCAGCCTGGTGATGACACTCCGGAGCATCGCCTGATGATGCACGCCATTACTACTACCTTTGGTTCCACTCCTTCGGAACGATGGTTAGATGGATACAGACAAACTGAGTATCAAACTGTAGGCACAACAGCTATTATTCCTGCTGGTACACTCCATCGTTGTTTGTGGGAAGAAGATGTTCAGTTTATGTTTGTGGCAATTGAACCTAAACTGCTATTAAGTTTGGGTGCAGAAGTAGATGCACCTGAAGACATAGAATTAATTCCGCAGTTTGCGACTAAACGAGATCCGCTCATCCAAGGTATTTTGTTATCTCTTCAAGAAGAACTTAACTCGAATATTCAGGCAAATAATTTGTATGTTGAGCAGTTAAAAACAACATTAGTGATTCATTTGTTGAAGAAATATTGCGTTAAGAAAGCTGTACTGACAACTCATGACGATGGATTGCCTAAATATAAGTTACGAAAAACACTAGAGTATATCCATGCTCATCTCAACCAAGATATTAAATTGGCTGATTTAGCTGGTTCTGTAGGAATGAGCCAATATTATTTTGTCCGTCTTTTTAAGCAATCCATGGGTATAGCTCCTTATCAGTATGTAATTCACCAACGAGTAGAAAGGGCAAAATTATTATTAAAGCAAGGGAAAGTGACAATCACTGACATAGCTTTGCAGTGTGGTTTTGCCAATCAAAGTCACTTCACCAAGCACTTTCGCCAAATTACAGGAGTTACACCTAAGGCTTATCAACAGCTTTAGGTGGGGATTGGGGATTGGGGATTGGGGATTGGGGATTGGGTTATTCTCCCTTGTCCCTCTTGTCCCCCATGTCCCCGCTCTCCTATCCCCTATCTACTCACAATCCCTGACCACTGGACTTTCTTCTGTTTTTCCCGACGGTAGGAAAAGAAATGCTCTGGGGTTTGGTAAGTGCAGTAAGGAGCGATCGCAATCTGTTCGGGACTAATGCCTAGTTTTTCCATCTGTAAAAAATTTATCCGCCTTACATCTAGACGGACTTTACCGGGGTTAGGATCTGGCAATAAAGGGGGATTGGGCAGTTCGTGTAACGCCTCAACTGTTGCTTTTTCGTCTTCTTGTGGTATAATACTAAGCCCTACTTCTGCTGCAACTTGCGTGGATACTTGGTAAACCTCCCCAGCGATCGCAGGTCCCATAGCAATCCGCAAATCTTGGATTTTGCTGCCTTGGGCTTGCAGACGAGCGATCGCCTGCGGTACTATTTTTGCTGCTGTACCACGCCAACCAGCATGTACTGCTGCCACCTGAAGAGTTTTTTCATCGGCAATCAGCACGGGTGTACAATCAGCAGAAGCTACCCAAAGGGCTTGTAGTGGCTGTTCGCTTACTAAACCATCTGCTGATGGGAGGACAGAATAATCTTCTTGATTTTGATTTACCTCATCATTAGGTGAGAGTAACTGAGTGACGATTTCTCCTGGCGTGAGAACAGTATTGCCATGCACCTGTTTTAAGCGATATCCTGAAGCATCTGGATGCAGTACCATCGTTAATTCTTCTGGAGAACGAGGCCAAAAATGTTGGGTAAAAAAGCCATGTGGCCAAGCTTCGAGAAGACTACAAGTTAGGTAAGACATCTCTTCCCAAGTCTGCCAATGCCAAGTGTGCATCTTCAACCAAGCCTAAAAACAACATAAAAATCAGCCAATTAATGCTAACTTGAACAAGCAAATTTGGGGAAATTCTGTGGGATTGGATCAGCAACGGTTGGAGTTCGCCTTAAGAGGTGAGTATCAGTATAATTATTTACCATTTTCCCTTCAGATATTTGACTGTGTGGCTTCGACAAATAAAACTCTATGGGAATTGCTAGAGCAAGGAGCAGGACATGGATGTGTAGTGATTGCAACTCAGCAAACAGCAGGACGGGGACAATGGGGGCGGAATTGGATTTCTCCCATAGGAGGATTATATCTTTCAGTTTTGCTTACTCCTAAGATTGCAGCTAGTCACAGCTACCAGCTAACTTTTGCCAGTGCTTGGGGAATTGCTAATCAGTTGCGAAAAAGTGGTGTTAACGTTGACATTAAATGGCCAAATGACTTAGTGATCAATGGGCGTAAACTGGGTGGTATTTTGACCGAAACAAAAGTCCATCAAGGCATAATTACTCAAGCAGTAATAGGAGTAGGTATTAACTGGACTAATCCTGTTCCAGAAACTGGGATAAATTTAGAAATGTGGCAAGCTGCACAAAAAGCTAAATTAATTCCCTGTTTAGAAGTATTGGCAGCGAAAATCTTACTAGGAATAGAATCCGGTATACAGAGTCTTTTGCAAGAAGGAGTAAATATATTATTGGCTCGTTATCAACAGTTGCTTGCAAACGTAGGCGATCGCGTCTACGTCAACAACCTTGCAGGCACTATAGTTGGTGTGATGCCTACTGGAGAACTGCATGTACTAATAGACACATTTGAATCTTCACAAGCAACAAAGCCAGAAATTTACCTCCAGCCCGGTATAATCAGTTTGGGCTATTCTACATCACCGAATCAGTAAACAGTGAACAGTTGTCAAGTTAAAAAATGATAAGCAAGTTCATAATTTTGTTTAGATTAACTGATAACTCATAACTGATAACTGGTAAACAATTTGTTTAGGCAAACTACGTACTTACACTCAATCCCAAAACAAATGACGCAGCGCAATAACTCTGCTCCTAAACGTTTGGATAACTTATGGCGGCGATCGCTGCCAGCACAAAGTATCTGTTTGCTTAGTAGCTTCAGCCTTCTAAGCAGTGGCATGGTGCTTGCCCAAACCGAATCAGCTATAGATAATATTGTTCCCACAACGGAAAATTCTCCAGCTGCCAACAAAAATACTGTTGAGCGCAGTCAAACTATAGTAATTCCAGAAAAGACTGATTCCCAACCAGAATTTTCTCAACGTCGGAGCAGACTCAGACAAAGACTGCGGCGGGAAGAAGCCTCTCAACCCCCAGCAACCATCAGAACCAGAAAGTCCAAATCCCCGGTGACAACTTCTCAATCAGCAACAGGGATAAAAGTTTCCACACCTCATACTAATCCTGTGATCACACAGGAAAAACCACAAGTAGAATTTACCGCTCCAACTCAGCCTCGTTCTCCACAACAGAAACTTCCTGTAGTTACCCAACCTGTCAAGAATTCTCCTAGTGCTACTGGTACAACAGCAGGAAAACCCAAAGATTACAATAACGCTTATATTGACCCCACAGATTATAATCCCACAGCTAAATATGAAGCTCCCAGTAGTGTGATTGCTACAGAGCGCACCAGTGGTTGCCAAGCGGTATTGCAGCAAGGAGTTGCTAGTAATAGCTGCACTAGTAATCAGTCTGTAGCCAATGGTAATTCCGGAACGCCCAGTTGGTTGAAGAAAAGCCAAAATGTCTCAGTCGCTGCTATTCCAATCACAAAGCGGCTTGCTACTAATAATAAAAATAATACTGGTTGGCGTCCGCCGAGTATTGTTTCTAAGGTGATTTCTAGTACTGGTTTGCGTTCTAACCAAGCTGCTAACTTGGGTTCCAGCAAGAGTAATTATCACCCTAACCGTTTTATTCCCAGTCCCAGCAATTTTACCCCCACAACTACAGTTAGCGAAGTGCCGATCGCACCCAGTGCAGGTAAATTGGCGGCACCAATGACAGCCGATAATCTAGCGCCTCGTCCGAGTGTAGTAGCTTACGACATTCCTTTGGCAACAACACTGCCACAAATCGCTTACAGAGCCATTTATGGAAATAGAATTGCCATTAGTGGTACAGGATTCATGTACCCACTCTCGATTCCCTCGCCAATTACCTCATTGTTTGGTTGGCGCGTTCATCCAATTACAGGCGATCGCCGTTTCCACTCTGGTATGGACATCGGCGCGGCTATGGGAACACCTATTTTAGCAGCATATTCTGGTCAAGTTGAAGTTGCTGACTGGGTAGGTGGTTATGGTCAAGCTGTGATCCTCAACCACAACAACGCTCTACAAACTCTCTACGGTCACATGTCCCAAATCCTTGTTCAGCCTGGTCAAAGAGTAGAACGGGGAACCGTGATTGGTCTGGTCGGAAGCACAGGTAACTCAACAGGTCCTCACCTGCACTTTGAAGTCCGTCAACTGACACCCGAAGGATGGGTTGCTGTCGATCCAAGAGGACAAATACAATCTGCACTCGGTCAACTAGAGCAAAGCACACAGACAGCCCAAGTTAGTCAGTAGCGGGACTAGGGGACAAGGAGGACAAGGGAGACATATCAATTCAAAAGTCAAAAGTCAAAAGTCAAAATTAAGAACTTTTGACTTGTTTGCCCAATTCCCCATGCCCAATTACAAATACCCGTGTTCAGCCAGGAATGCGGGTGTAATTTCTTCGCGATGGGCGTTTGTCGGGAATTTGAGGAATTTTTCTACGTATTTGCCGAGAATATCACCTTCGAGATTAACCCAACTGCCGTTTACTAGATAACGGAGGTTTGTCTCGGCATAGGTTAGGGGAATAACGGCGACTGTAAACTGGGAGATTTCTGGATTATAATCAGCTACTGTGAGGCTAATACCGTTCACAGCTATACTGCCCTTGGGAACAATATAATGAGCGATCGCATCAGGAGCGGTAAAACTCATTTCCCAAGCGGCTGCTGTTTGCTGTGCCGAAACCATGCAGCCAATTCCATCTACGTGTCCCATCACAAAATGACCGCCAACTTTGCCACCTACTCGTAAGGAAGTTTCTAAATTTACATATCTGGGTTCTGTTTGCTCTTTTCCTAAAGTTGTACGGCGCAGGGTTTCTGGTGATGCTGTGGCGATAAAACCGTCTTTTAAAATTTCTTCCACGGTCAAGCAAATGCCATCTACAGCAACACTGTCACCGTAACTTAAGTCTCCCATGATGACATCACATGGGTATCTAACACAACTAATTTGCCAAGAATCAACCTCTAAGGGTCTTATGGTTCCTAATGCCTGAATTATTCCTGTAAACACGTCTCTTTTCTCTATAGAACTCAAATTAATGCTTGATTTTAACTAAAATTTAGTTGGTGATTTTCACAAAAATACTAGAGCTAAAAGTATACTTTTTAACCATTTTTTGTATCAACTTTTCAATACATTTACAATAAAGATAAGGCTTATTTAGATAATTACATTATTGCGGAAAAAAACTAAATTGACTTACTCTGGTGTTCACAACCATTTGGGAGTTTAATAGAAGCAATTATAGAGAACAAGACTTATGTTTTTGATAATCCCAATCTTGCCCAGTCAAGAGTATGATTTGTTACAAATTCCTCTAACGCTCAAAGGATTCTAGAGGTCTAGCGAATGATTGAAATGAAAGTCGCTGGCATCGCATTAGATGCCATAACCCGCAGCCCGATTGTACTTTTAAAAGATGCTACAGATCGGCGTGCTTTACCTATCTATATCGGTCAGGAACAGGCTAGGGCAATCATGGGCGCATTGGAGAATCAGAAGCCTCCTAGACCCTTAACCCACGACCTGATTGTAAATATTCTGGAGACGTGGAATATGACTCTAGAGCGTGTTATTATTCACTCCCTACAAAAGGATACATTTTATGCAGCTTTAATTATTAAACAAGGCGAAGTCAAAAAAGAAATTGACGCCCGTCCTAGCGATGCGATCGCTGTTGCTCTCCGTACAAATGCACCTATTTGGGTCATGGAAGAGGTAATAGCTGATGCATCTATACCCGTAGACCGCGATGCCGATGAAGCTGAACAGGAGGCATTTCGTGAATTTATCTCTAATCTCCGTCCTGAAGATTTGATTAAGCGTTTTGGCAATGACGAATCTTAACAATTTTCGATTTTGGATTTTGCGAAAAGTTTGAGCGGAGGTTTCCTCCGATCAAAGCTTTTAAAGACGGATTTTGGATTAAGTTGTATATATACTTAAGCACAAAAACTATCAACCAGTTCTTAGCCCTCAATCTAAAATCTAAAATCTAAAATCCAAAATTCACTAGATGCGATACCGACGCTTTGGAAAAACCGAACTACGCCTTTCGGTGTTTTCCTTGGGAACAATGCGCTATTTAGCTTCACCAGACAATGTATGGCAAACAATTCAAACAGCTATAGCGCTGGGAATTAATCATATAGAAACTGCTAGAGGTTACGGCAAAAGTGAGGAGTATCTTGGTAAGGCGATCGCCTTGGGATTGCCAATACCTCGTTCGCAGGTTCACATCACAAGCAAAATCCCTCCCACGGTAGATGCAGATACTATGCGTCGGTACATCGATGAATCTCTAGAAAAATTGCATTTAGAATATCTAGATTGCTTGGGGATTCACGGTTTAAATACTTGGGAACATCTCAATTGGGTTAAAGCCAAAGATGGCTGTATGCAGGCTGTACAAGAAGCCATTGCTGATGGTCGTGTTCGACACGTTGGTTTTTCTACCCACGGTTCCTTAGATGTAATTCTAGCGGCGATAAATACAGATTTTTTTGAATTTGTCAATCTGCACTACTACTATTTTTTTCAGCGTCATGCCCCAGTTATTGAACTAGCAGCGGCTAAAGACATGGGCATATTTATTATTTCCCCTGCGGATAAGGGTGGACGTCTTTACACTCCACCCCCGACTTTAGTTGACTTGTGTCATCCTTTCTCGCCTCTAGAGTTAAACTATCGATTTCTACTGAGTGACCCCCGTATTACTACCTTGAGTGTCGGGCCAGCAAATCCTGAAGAATTAACTCAACCATTAGAAGTTGCTGATCAGGATGGGCAATTAACTAATGAGGAAATTACAGTTTTTGAACGTTTAGAAGATCATCAAAATCTGGCTTTGGGTACTGATTTATGCAGTCAATGTGATAAATGCTTACCCTGTCCAGAAAATATCAACATTCCAGAAGTACTGCGGCTGCGAAATTTGGCAGTAGCCTATGACATGACAGATTATGGACAGTATCGTTATGGAATGTTTGAAAACGCCGGTCACTGGTTCCCTGGAATGAAAGCAAATCGCTGTACAGACTGTGGTGACTGCTTGCCAAAGTGTCCGCAAAACTTAAATATTCCTGCCTTATTGAAAGATACTCATCAAAGGTTACAAGGGAAAACTGGCAGGCGATTGTGGGAATAATCAATGGTCAATGGTCAATGGTCAATGGTCAATGGTCAATGGACATTTACTAATCACAAATGACAAATGACAAATGACTATTGACTATTGACTAACCCCCAAATGGAGTTAAGCGTTTGATCGCACGACCTGCCACATCTTTGTAGCGCAGTTCTCCACACAGGATTTTACCCATGATTTGAGGTGCAGAGGGACGCTTGACACCTACTTTGTAGCCGACACCAGGAAAACGATAAAATAACCCAGCTAATTTTTGCGCCCAAGCCATATCACCACCCCATTCGGCATTAATGATCTCTGAGTATCTTTCTAAGGCGTTGATGTCACCAGAGAGGGCTTTGTCGATCGCCTCTGATGCTTTTAAACCACTAAATATTGAAGGACGAATACCTTCGGCGGTAAAAGGATCAACCACACAAGCTGCTTCCCCTGCTAAAACTGCATTTTCAGTATGCAGTTTTTGTTCACCATTCCACAGGCAAATAGCATGGCCATACTGCTGGCAGGTTTTTATATCCAAACCAAAGGAGTTGCCATACTCATCCAAAATTTTCTTGAAGTCCTGGGGTTCACCACCAATAAACGTACCAATACCAACAGAGTAACCGTCTGCTTTGGGGAAATTCCAGAGATAGCCATTTTTCACCAGACCAAATTCAAAATGGGCAATATTACCGTTTTCTACTTTGGCTAGTGCTTCTGCTTCTAAGGCTGCTGCGAGGCGGCGTTTGCGTTCTTTGAAACCCAGCCATTTCGCCATCGGTCCCTTAGCACCGTCAGCAGCAATTACATATTTACCCATCACTGGGCCATTAGCTGTATTCACTTGCCAATGGTCACTTTTAAACTCAATACCAGTGACTTCTGTGTTGTCTTTGAGTTCTGCCCCTTGTTTTTGTGCTTGTTTTACTAGGAAGTGGTCGAAAACATCACGTCGTACCATCCATACTGGTTCAGGGGTTTCTAGTTTCGCTTCTACTGGGTCGCCTGTTTTCCAAGTACAGCGGATGGTGTCTGCTTTGATGGAAATTGCTGGACTAAAGTCAAAGTCAAACCACTCAGCGATCGCAGGTGACACGCCACCACCACAAGGTTTATATCTTGGTAGAGATGCTTTTTCCAGAATTAATACAGAGCGCCCTTGCTTGGCTAGATGATACCCTGCTGTTCCACCGGCTGGACCGGCACCCACAATGATGCAGTCGTACATAATGTTCTAAATTTTTGCTTTTGAATTAGTTGATTGTTGAGTTGTGGACTCTATGTTTGGATAGTGTTACCAAAATTTAACCGAATTCTGGGTTTATGTGCAAAAACTCACAGCCTTTTTAGATTTTTTCCCGTGCAAAGATTTATTTAGTCTGATGTAAGTAAGGTAAAAGGTAAAAGTAAAAATCACCGTCTCGATTTTTACCTTTTACCTTTTACCTATTACTTTGATTAGACGGTAGTGATGTCTTTTTCTTTTTCTGCCAATAGTTCATTGATTCTGGCAGTGTATTTGTCCGTCAGTTTTTGTAATTTGTCTTGCTGATCACGTGCTTCGTCTTCGGATACCTCAGAGTTTTTTTCCATTTTGCGAATGGTATCTAGGGCATCGCGGCGGATGTTACGAATGCCAACACGACCTTCTTCAGCATACTTAGCAGCAATTTTTACTAATTCTTTACGGCGATCGCTTGTCAGTGGGGGAATGTTCAGTCGAATGACAGAACCGTCGTTACTGGGGGTTAAACCCACATCTGACATAGAAATAGCCTTTTCGATCAGGTTTAAAGAACTGCGATCGTAAGGCTGAATCAAAATTGTTGTCGCATCTGGTGTACTGATGTTAGCAAGTGATTTCAGAGGTGTAGATGCACCATAATAGTCCACTGTCACTTTGTCTAACAAGCTGGCATTGGCGCGACCAGTGCGAATTGTATTAAAAGCTCGTTGAGTCGCCTCAACTGTTTTTTGCATCGTACTTTCAGCTTCAGCTAATTTCACAAGTACCTCCCACAAGGGTGCCGATAGATTCTCCCATGACTGCGCGATGGATATTACCCCGTACGCCCAAGTCAAAAACAAGAATTGGGATATTATTTTCTTTACATAAGGCTATCGCGGTACTGTCCATTACCCGCAAATCTTTTGCCAAAACATGTCCAAAAGTAAGACTGTTGTAACGTTTGGCATCAGGGTAGATATGTGGGTCGGCGTCGTAGACTCCGTCTACCTTAGTAGCTTTAAAAATAACTTCGGCTTCAATTTCTGCGGCTCTTAAAGCAGCAGTGGTATCGGTTGTGAAAAAGGGATTGCCGGAACCCGCGCCAAAAATAACCACCCGCCCTTTTTCTAGATGACGGATGGCACGACGACGGATATATGGTTCAGCTAATTCTTGCATGGCGATCGCGGTTTGCACCCGCGTCTGTACCCCTATTCGTTCTAGTGAGTCTTGCAGCGTCATGGCATTCATTACCGTGGCAATCATACCAATGTAGTCAGCTGTTGCCCTGTCCATCCCCGCCGATGCCGCTTTGACACCACGAAATATATTACCCCCGCCAACGACGATGGCGATTTGAACACCAGTGGCTACTACCTCTGCTACTTCTTGGGCGATTTCTTTGACCACTTCTGGGTCAATTCCATAGCCCATGTTGCCCATTAAGGCTTCACCGCTTAGTTTAAGTAAAACCCGTCGGTAATTTGTTCCCATGAAGTTACGCTTTATCAAAAAATATGCTAATTACCTCCAATTAAAGATAACAGTAGTGTGACTATCTGTCTCTAGTACTTGACCATCATCAAATTAACCCGTATTAATCGCTAGCCCTTTCCCTTACACCTCTACACCCTTTATCCTTTAGTTACGCCATATGACATAAGTACCTGTCGGTTCAGTTTCTTTAGGATAAATTTCTTGACCTTTAATGAGTGATGCGATCGCCTTTGTGAGGTAATTTCCCTTCACATCTGATTGGTTGTACGGATGATCGTCGATCATCCCTTTGTAGCGAACTACACCTTCTGTGTCTATTAAGAAAGCCATCGGTGTTTTGCTAATACCAAAGCTACGAGTCACATCTTGAGTAGAGTCCCACAAATAGGGAAAGTTCAACTCGTTGACTTTTGCAAAAGCTTTCATACTTTCAAAATCTTCTGTTGGCAACAGAGTGGCATCATTACCATTTAAGCCAATGATTGTAAAACCCTGTTTGTAAAACTCTAGTTGAATTTTTTTGAGCCTATCTAGATACAATTTTACATAAGGACAATGATTCGACATCGAAATGACGCCAACGGCACGAAATTTATTTAAATAACGGCTCAGGTGATGTACTTGCTCGTCAATTCCAGGCAGTTCAAAATCGGGTGCGTAACTTCCTACAGGAGTATTATTTGTTTCTACTTGATTCATATTTTCTGACTCGCAGGAACTAAGAACACACCTTTAAAGGAAATGTTTTATGTTCTGACTATTTTATAAATCAGTTTTGCTGTCGTGAATTGTGAAACTACTGAATTTCTAGAACCGAAGTATCAGAGTCAATAACCCCGCCCTAAAGAGGGACGGGGCTTGTAAGAGCCAAATCTTACGTGTTTGACTAGCCCACTGAGCCTAATCAAGGCAACGCACTTCCGAATACTTCCCCAGTTCGGACATACTGTAAGACTGTTTGGTCA
>NZ_JBHFLM010000035.1:0-2206 GCF_041928655.1 Pelatocladus sp. BLCC-F211
CTGACTATGTGTTAACAACAGCATTGAAGTCTTCTCATTTATCCTGCTCAGTTGTCAAGTGCGTTTTTTATCCGGTCGTTTCTTCTTATCTTCTTTTATTTGTCAAGTTCACATTACACCAAATTAGATGAGCTTACCCTGCATCTTACCCTGCATGTGGTTATAGAAGTAAAGAACGAATCAATCATGAAAGAAAGAGAAATTTTAAAAAAGCTCGTCGTTGGCACAACGGAGTTGAAGGACGTATAAGTTTTCTAAAACGATGCTTTGGTTTACAACGTTGCTTATACAGAGGAGAGTTAGGATTCTCGAGTTGGGTCGGCTGGGGAATTATCGCTCATAATTTAACTATCATCAGCAGGGGTATCATTAAAAATAATATGAATTCCCACCCTTGTCCTTAATTGCTTAGTATCAATTAATCTGCAATTATAGAATAATTTCGTAGCACATAATAACGAAATAAAATAGAAAATATTTGAATAGCTATTTGTCATTATGGTATAGCTTATACACGTAATTGTTGACTGTTAATAAAGTTTTTTATCTGATTTGTTCAATAGTTTCGCACCGGGAACTAGACTAAATAGGTCTTGAGCCGAGATTTGAGTAATTTTCTGCAAGATGGTCTGGAAACCTATGTCCTGTCTGGTTTTGATAATTTGTTACTTCCGAATTGATAATTAACACCTAAGATGAATGTTGGCACAGAAAATTCGGTTTTGGTATCACTGGTTGAGCTGTTTGATATAGGAGTAGAGAATTTCGCGTTCGTCTTGAGGAGAGACAATGAAGCACTGTTGTCCAACTGCATCATGATGCAGAACAACAACAACGCGCTCGCTTTGACAGACTCCCAAACAACTGGTGCTAACAACCCGATATTTACCCCACAATCCATCAAATTTTAGACGAGATTTCAGCCAGTTCTGTAACTCTTCTGAGGCTGTTGTACCTCTATTAATGCGATGAGAACTACCAGAAAATTGCTCTACTGTACACTGTGAACAAACTAACACCAACCCGTTCTCCCACTGGGGAACGAAAGTGGGAATGGGAGCAATAGGAGTCTCTGGCGGGTGATAAGAAGGAGGAGTACTTGGTTTCTCAGTGGATGAGAACTGCTGATAAATTTGTCGAATTAGGGCCAGTATACGTTTAAGCAGTTTCTTCATGGACGAATGGCTTTGCTATTTCTCCAATAGCATCACCTAAATTGAGCGTTGAGTTTGTTCTAACAGTGAAGGTATTTCATGAAGTTTTTTGTTGCAAGTAAGTAACCAGCTGCTGATATCAATACTGATAGCAACGATTGCTCAACATGAGACACTAAAGTCAAGAGCGTAAATCGAGAGCTTTTAAGTTTCTGCTTTGTTTTCGCCTTACACCCACCTCAAAACTTGCCCTGTAACAAAATTGATGCTTTGATGTTTTGAGCATTACCTCAAGTATCATGAGTTGCACTCCGTGAGTACATCCACATCCCACCATGCCGAAACCCGCCGATGTTAGCACTAAACGCTTAATTAGCCTCGCACCCGACAATTGGGTAAAATGGGTGACACAAATCAGAGATGTTGTTGCAGGCGAAATCCTTAATTCAGAGTTCCAGTGGATCAGCCGAGAAAGTGATGTACTCATCCGCGCCGAAAGTCCACAATACGGAAAATTTCTTGTTCTCAACGAACTACAACTGCGATATAAACCCGAAATGCCACGAAGGATGCGTGCCTATGCCGGACTTGCAGAAGAAAAATATAATTTACCAACCTATCCTGTACTAATTAACATTCTCAAAACGAGTGACGCAGAAATACCCACGCAATACTTCTCCAGCATCGCTGGGTTACAAGTACGTCAAGATTACCGTGTCATTAACCTGTGGGAAGTTGATGTCAGCATCGCCTTTTCTCAACCCTTACCATCGTTACTTCCGTTTGTGCCGATACTCAAAGGCGGTGAAGACGAATCTACAATTCGAGAAGCATTGCGCTTATTGCAAGCGGACGAACAATTAAACCAGCTAGAAACAGTCTTAGCATTTTTTGCTACGTTTGTACTAGACACTAGAACTCTTGCATAAATATTTTGTGGTATAATCAAGGGTTATTTTAATTTCAGTTTTTGGCAATTCAAATAGTAAGAGTTTATAAATTTTTTCGCTCAAGTATTATCAGGCGATCGCTAACTAAAAAAAATGGCAGCA